>JACPQR010000223.1 GCA_016190375.1 Deltaproteobacteria bacterium | reverse complement strand
GCCCACGTGCGCCTGTTCCTCAAGGGCAGCTCCTGGCGCATCCGCCTGGACCTGGCGGCCGAGGTCGCCCTCGCCGCGATCGTCGGCCCGACGGTCCGCGCCGCGAACGCCCCGGCGGGCGCCGCCGCGTCCGCAACGCGGCGAGCCGCGCGCCGCGCGGCGGACAGAGGACCGCCGCGGTAGCCGGCGAGCTTCGTGTCGCCCGCCCCTCGCTCGGCCCGGAATCGGCGCGTTGGCACCGCGTTGGCACCGCACCGTGCCGATCGTGTCACTCTGCTGGGACCGGAATCGGTTGGTCCATCGCGATCACGGCGTCCCGCGCGGGTTGCACGTCGGGGAGGGTTTGCGGATAGTAGGCGGGTGACGAGAGGCCAGGCACCCGAAGCGAGTGACGACGCCCTGCTCGCGAGGGCGCGCGGGGGGGACAGGGCCGCGCTCGAGGCGCTCCTCGTGCGACATCAGCCACGGGTATATCGGTTCGGCATGAAGATGTGCCGCGATCCAGAGGACGCGAGCGACGTCCTTCAGGAGACGCTGCTCACGATGGCGCGAACGGTCCGGGACTTCCGTGGCGCCTCGTCGGTCTCGACGTGGCTGTACACGATCGCGCGGAGCTTCTGCATCAAGAAGCGGCGGAGGAGCAAGTTCGCCCCCGAGGCGCTGGAGTCGCTCGAGGGCGAGCTGGAGCGGGATGGGAGCCACCCACCCGACCCGGCGCGGGGCCCGGAGGAGGAGCTCGCCGGCCGTCAGATCGAGGCTGCGCTCGAAGCCGCGATCAGCGCGCTCGAGCCGATGAATCGCGAGGTGCTCGTCCTTCGAGACATCGAGGGGCTGACCGCGCCGGAGGCCGCCGAGGTCCTCGGTATCGGCGTCGACGCGGTCAAGAGCCGCCTGCACCGCGCGCGCGTGGCGGTACGCAACCAGGTCGGGCCCCTGCTCGGGGTCCGCGAAGCAGCGCCGCGGGTCGAGGGATGCCCCGACGTCCCGCTGATGTTCTCCCGGTACCTCGAGGGCGAGATCTCGCCGGACGTCTGTGCACGGATGGAGCGGCACCTCGAGGGCTGCGGGAGTTGTCGCGGCGCGTGCGAGTCGCTCAAGCGCACGCTCGCGCTCTGCAGGGCGACGCCCGCGCCGCAGGTGCCCGATGACGTGCTCCGGGCCGTGCGCGAGGCGCTCCGGACTTACCTCGATGCATCTTGAATCCTTTCGCCCCGGCCCGGCTCATACGGAGGAGATCGAGATGGACTGGCTGTGGATCGCGGTCGCCTTCGCCGTGTGGTGGGCGCTCCAGGCCTGGGTGCTGCCCAGGCTGGGTGTTTCCACCTGAGCTGCGCCCTCGCCGCGCCGGTCGGCGCGCGAAGGACAGGGCAAGGCGAAGGAATCGACGGACGGTCGCGACTCGGGGAGGTGCTGAGATGGCCGCGCTGGGACTGCGCAAGGTGCTGGAATCGAGCTATGAGGAAGCCGTCGCGAGGCTGCCGGAGGCGCTCTCTAGCGAGGGCTTCGGCGTGCTGACCGAGATAGACGTCAAGGAGACCCTGCGCAAGAAGCTCGGTGTCGACTTCCGTCGCTACAAGATCGTCGGCGCCTGCAACCCGCCGATCGCCCACGAGGCGCTGCAGGCGAACCTGGGGGCCGGCGTGATGATGCCCTGCAACGTCGTGGTCTACGAGGCCGACGACGGCCGCACGGTGGTCGAGGCCGTCGACCCGCTGCAGACCGCCGCGGCCGGGCTGCCCGAGCTTCGGCCCATCGCCGAGACGGTGAGGGCGAAGCTCGAGCGCTGCCTCGCTCGACTCGGCTAGTCGTCAACCCACCGCGACGCCGCCTGCGAACGCGATGAGCCAGACCGCGGCGCCGAGAGCGGCCGCGGCGCGCCAGGAGCTCGAGCGGGCGACCGTGAAGAGCGACGGGAGGTTGATCGCGGGCCCCGCGAACAGGAGAGCGGCGGCCGCGCCGGCCGGAGCGCCGGCAGCGAGGAGCGCGAGCGCCAGCGGGATCTCGAAGAACGTCGGGAGCGCGAGCGGGACGGCGACGAGGGAGACGACCGCGATCGTCGCGACCTTGCCTTCGGTCGAGGCCAGCCAGTCGACGGGCAGTGCACGCGCGATCGCCACCGAGGCGATCACTCCCAGGACGATGAGAGGCACCGTGCGCAGCGCCACGCCGGCGAGCGACCGCCCGAAGGACCTGAACGTGTCCGCCGCGGTCGCGGGCGCCTCCTCTTCGGCGCCGGTCGAATCGGGCGGCGCGGCGCTCGCCCCGAACAACCTGCCGATGACGGCGCTCGCGACGAGCACGGCCACGAGCGCCATCGCAAGGCGGCCGATCGATGCGGCCGCCGAGAACAGAACGAACGTGAGGATCAGCGCGGCGGGGTTGAGCGCGGGCGAGCCGATCATCAGGCCGAGGGCGGGTCCAAGCCGACGCGTCCGGCCGTACACGCTCGTGAAGACGGGCGCGACGCAGCACGAGCAGAGCATGAGAGGAGCGCCCGCGAGCCCGGCCACGAGCTGCTGCTTCGCCGCTCCACCGTCGAGGATTCGCGCGAGGGCGCGCGCCGGAAGGAAGGCTCGGACGCCGGCTGCGATCAACAGACCCAGGACCAGGGCGGGCCAGACGATCGCCAGGTAGTTCGCGGTCTCGACGATCGGGGCTGCGATGGCCCCGAGCCCGTCGGCGGAGAGCGGTCCGGATCGCGCGGCGAGGTCCCCGCCCGCGACCGCGCGGGAGATGGCGCCGGCGGAGCTACGCCACTTGAGCGCCAGAAGTGCGCCGACCGGCAAGACGACGAACGCGATCCTGAGGAGCCGGAGGCGCACGACGGGCCGGATACTGCCGCCCGGCGCGCCCCGACGCAAGCGGACTGGTACCGGCCGGCGGAAGTTCGGTCATGGTTTGGGCGAGCAATCGGCCCCGAGGGCTAGGCGCGCCGACGACGCGTACCGCCGTGTACTCGGAGGAGGCGCAACGACGCCATCGGGGTCGAGGGCCGGCCAAAGCGTGGCCAGACTTCCGCCGGCCGGTACTAGAAGAGGATCATCCTCAGCACGAGCATCAGGGCGGCGGCGGCGGCCAGGATGAGTACGGGCAAGAGCGGACGAAGCTTCTCCGGAGCCATGTCTCTAGCCTCCTCGAGCAGGAGCACCGCGACGGGCGCGGCGCGGTCGTTGGTCCTTGGGGCCTGGGGCGCGTTGAAACGGGCGTCAGGCAGGAATCGGAGGCCTGTAGACGGAGTCGGGGAAGCCGGGGAATTCCAGGCGCTCCGCGGACGGCACCGCGGAAGCAGGAGCCAGGGGCGCTGCGAGCGGTTCGATGACCGACGCGACGACCGCCGGCGGGCGAGAGGTCTCGGGCTGCTCGGGACGATCCGGGACCGGGACCGTTCCACCGGGGGCCGCAGTCACCGCCGGCTCGCCGGTGTCACGCGTAGCCGAGGAGCGGACGGTCCAGGCCGTCGCGATGGAGAAGACCAGAACCGCCGCGAGCGCTGCCCGCATCAGGACGTTCCTACCATAGTACCGCCTCGGTGCAATCCACCTCATGCCCATCCGGTTTCTTGCCAAGCCGGGATCCGGACGGGCAGGGATTGAACAGGCGACAGGCGACAGGCAGCCGGCGACGGGCAATTCCGGACCCGGATGAGCAGCGCGTGCGTCCGGCGGCTGCCAGTTGCCAGTT
>JACPQR010000219.1 GCA_016190375.1 Deltaproteobacteria bacterium | reverse complement strand
TGCTCGACCGCGTGCGGAGCCTCGACGCGGCCGCGTGCGACCACGCCCTCGAGCGGGGGCTTCACGGCGACATCGCGCTCGACCAGCCGTCTACCGCGACGATCGCGCGCCTGGCCGACGCGCTCTGCGGCCTCAGCTACAGCTCGCGGAGTCCACGGCGATCACGTGGACCCGCGGGCTCGTCGTGCCGGAGCCCTGAGCGGGACTGCGGATCGTCAATCCACGCAGCAGCGGAAGCCCGTGGAGTAGTCCCAGTAGCTCGAGTCGTGGGCCGTCGTGCGATACAGGCAGCCCTCGCCGTTGACGACCGTGTCCACGAAGAAACCACCGCGGAACGTGCCGTCGGGATCCGCCGTCCACTCGTGGAGGTTGCCCATCATGTCGAAGGCGCCCTCGGCGGTCACGCATCCGTCGTTCTCGCCCGCGGGGTCGAGCGACTCCGGGAGCTGGTCGAGGCAGGGATGGTCGAGCTCGGACCAGATCCAGTCCTCGGCCGTGCCGAAGTACTCGACGGCCGGGTGCTGCGCTCGCGAGTCGTTGCACACGCCGTCGACGCGCTCGTCTCCATAGGGGTAGGTGGCTCCAGCGGGCCCCTGACACGCACGCAGCCACTCGTCGTCCGTGCACAGGCGCTTGCCCGCCTCCTCGCAGGCGCTCCCGGCCTGTCGTCCGCTGACGTAGGCCTGAGGCACCGCGCCCCGGATCGACACCGCGCGGACTCGCTCCTCGCCGGGATTCCAGTAGGGCGACCAGGAGGACTCGGCGCCCGGGGGCTCGACCAGCTCGAGGGACGCCTCGAAGCGATCGATGCAGAACTCGCCGACACGGAGCATCCCGCCGGGACAGCCGTCCTGCCCTTCCTCCTCGACGAGACCCTCGTTGGGCAAGGGATGGGCGGCCGGGTCGCACTCGCCCCCCGAGCGCCGCGTGCAGCACTGGATCTCCGCCGGGCCCGGGCAGTGTCCGGGCGTCGGCGAGCGGTCGCCCGTGCAGTCGGACACGTCGATGCACTCGCCAGAAACGCCGTCGACCTCGCAGGGCACGCCGGAATCGCGCCCCGGCGCCTCCGCGTCGATCGACGCGTCGAGCCCGCCTGGAGCCCCGTCGGGCTGCACGTCCCCGGAGTCGGGAGGGGCTCCGCCGGAATCGACGCCCGGATCGGGTGACGGCTCGCCTGCCCCGCAGCTCGCTGCCGTCCAGAGAAGTCCGGCGAACCGCGACATCGACGCTCCTCGGAGCACCATGCCAGCAGCATACGACGGAAGCGGCGCGCGCCCTCCGAACCCTCGGCCCTCTACTCCCCAAGGAGCTGACCGCTGTTCTTGATGTTGTCCTTGAGCGCGGGCTCGAGATCGCCGCACTCGCCGCTCGCGTCCTCGTCGATCACCACGTCACCACCGGCCTCCTCGATGCACTCGGAGAGGGGAACATCATCGAACCATGCGTCCAGGCGCAGAGCGGCGACGAGCGCGCCGTCGCTCGCGACCTCGATCCCGGCGGGCGCCTCGATGCGGACGTCCTCGTTGAAGCGGAGCCGGACCGTGAGGCTGCCTCGATCGGAGGTCGCTCTCAGGACCAGGCTGACGCCGGCCAGCGGATCGGAGGCGGCGACGACGCCGTCCTCCGGATCGGCGTCCTCGATGCGGTAGTCGACCCGCTCGTAGACCCCGGTGGGGACTCGGGCCGTGGAGAGATCGGGAGTCGTCTCGCCAGTCAACAGATCGACCACGAAGGGACCCTCGACGACCAGCTTCGCGCTCGAGCCGTCGTCTCTCTCGCCGTCGTCGTCGTCGTCGCATCTAAGCGGGTCGGCCACCTCGACATCGGAGCAGCGGATACCGTCCGGCAGCTTCAGCTCGACGTGCCGGAAGGCTGCGCGCGCCTCCAGGACGGTGAACGAGGTACCGTCGTCCGCCTGGAAGGTCACGACCTCACGCCCCGCTCCAGCCTCGTTCGGGACGACCTGGACCCGGAAGCCGGCACCGGCCCCGCCCTCGGGTTCGGAGCCGTCGCCGCCGCAGGCGCCCAGAAGACACACGATTCCCATAGCAAGCCCGATCCTCATGGTGGACTTCCTTTCTGCCGCTCGGGCGGCCTTGTCGCGGACTCCCTAGTCGTCCGTTCCTAGCGCCAGGGTGTCCTCTCTCTCGTCGTCCGACAGCTCTCCATCCAGGTCCAGGTCCCGGAACAGCCGAGCGGATTGCCGCACGGCGTCCCGGAACGCGTCCTCGATCTCGTCATTCTCCCCGTCGCCGATTTCGATGAACGGCTCACCGTCACGCTCCTCGACATCGGCCTCCTCGAGCAGATCGGCCCCGATCCACCCGTCGAGGCCGAATGCGAGAAGGAGCCCCGACTGGCCGTCCGGGATGGCGAACGGCTCAACCCCGGCCTCGAGCCGGAACCGGTCGCTGAAGTCCGTGGCCAGCTCGAATGCGACCCCGTCGGCCCGTCGGCCCCGGACCAGCGCCGACCTGTCGTCCAGGTCGGCGGGAACGCCCGGGAGCTCGTCGGCGTCGATCTTCGCGATGTCGAGCTCGATCCGGCAGTACGCGGTGGCCGCGACCTCCAGTGCGAGGTCGGAGGGGAGCGTCATCGGCTCGATCAGATCCGCTCCGATGGGACCCTCCAGGTCCGTCCTCGCGTCCGTGGCGTCGCAGTCCTCGGCGGCTCGCAGCCTGATTCGTGACAGGCCGATCCACGCGTCGTCGATCTCGACACCCGACGTCAGGGTCAAGGCGCCGGGAGCGGCGGAGTCGAAGCCGGTCACCGAGAGCGTGAGCTGGGCCGGGGGATTGCCGATGTGGCTTCCGGTGCAGCCGAGCAGGACCGCGAACGAGGCCGTGACGATCATCCTCATTGGCTCGTGACCTCCGCACATCGGGAGAGCTGGAATAGCTGAACGTTGATTTGAAACACGGCGTCGGGCTGGGCGTCGCGGTCGCTGCGCTCGAGGATCTCCTCGCAGAACCTGCGTATGCGCTCCTTGAGCTCGGCGACGGTGCCCGAGCGCACGCACACCGTCATCGCACCGAACTCGCGGCGGGACGACGGAAGCGCCTCGATCGCCGACGCCGCGCGTTCGAGCATCTGCCGGTGGTAGTTGATCACGGACAGCGACTGGACGTCGTGTCCGGTGGTCAGCGTCGGCTCGCCCCGTGACAGCCGGCCGGTGTCGTCACGGACGAGCAGACCCAGCGTGACCAGGGTCGTGAGCGCCTTCCGCGCGTCGGCCGGGCGAATCGCGGGCAGGAGCTGCTCGCCGATCCACTCCGGATCCTCGCGGAAGTCCACCCGCGCCGCGAGCTCGCGGATCGCAGGCATGTACCAGTGCGACAGATACTCGAACAGGGCGCCGTCGATCTTCCGGGCTGCGCGGAAGCGCCTCGAGGCAGCGATCTTCTCGAAGTGCTGGTTGCGGTCCTCGACGGTGCGCGACTGGCCGAAGCCCACGAGGGACGCGAAGAACCGCCCCTCTTCGCGATCGAGCCCGAGGGCCCGCACGAAGCGAGGGATGCTGTCCTCGCCGATGTTGCGGCGGCCATCGATCACGAGCTTCAGGAAGTTCGGCGATGCGAAGCCGGCACGGCGTGCGAACGCCCGGAAGGAGAACGACGAGCGCCTGGCCTTCTCGGCGGCGTAGTAGTCGGCCAGGAAGGCGCGGAAGTCGGTGTACTCGAAGACTCTGATCGCCCGCTCGGCCACCATGTCCTCGCAGGATGAATCGGCCGGCACGCGGGGTCAATCCTCTCGCTGCAGATTCCGTATTCGAATGGAATACGCATCCACCGGTTTTCGACTAGCGAATAGGGACGTGAGGCCAGTCCACGTGCCGTGTTTTGAATACGGCTCCGGGTCGATCGACGGCCTCCGTGTTTCCTCCGTCCGCGTCGGCCCCGGACCACCCAGACCAAGGCGAGCGGAGGCCTGCGGGCCGGCGGCCGCCTGGCCCCTGCTCCGCGCGTTCCTCCGCGAGCTGTGCGATGATGACCGGCGTGGATCCCGCTGACGAAGCCGCTCTCGAACGCGTCGTCAACAGCGCGTTCGACCGACTCCTGGTGCACACGCCGCGCAGCCCGAGGCCCATTCCGATCATCGTGCGCCACCAGGACCGCGACGCGGTGATGGCGCTGCTCGTTCGTGCTTGTTCCGGGCTCGGCGGCAAGGTGGCCGGCTGGACCCCTTCCATCAATCCCCGTCACTGATGCCGGCCCTTCGACGAGGAGCAGTCGAACCGGGCGGACCGAGGGAACCGCGATGAGAGTCGAATCGATGCTGCTGGGGCTGTTCCTCGCGCTAGTCGCCGGATGCGCTTGTGACGGGCCGAGTGGCCCGACCGGTGACGCGGACGCCGACGCGGACGCCGACGCGGACGCGGACGCCGACGCGGACGCCGACACCGACGCCGACGCCGACGCCGATGCCGACGCCGATGGGGATGGCGATGTCGACGGCGACGCAGACGCGGACGCGGACGCTGGCGACTGTCCGCCCGTCCCGGTCCCGGAGCCCGTGCCCCTCTCGCCTCTCGAGGGAGAGGAACCGGCGGGGCGGTCCGAGGCCGTCGACGAGGACGGCTTCGAGGACGAGTACCTGTACGACGCCACCGACTACATCAAGGTGGGAGTTCGGCGGGAGTGGGGCGGCACCATCGTCTTCTTCGGCCTGGCGGCCGCCGGCGGGGGCATGAACGGCGCGAACGTCATCGACGCGAACGACACGGGGAGGGAGGTGCAGGTCGCGTTCTACGATCCCGATCGCCAGATGCAGAACTGCGCGTGGGACGCCGCCTGCGGTCGGCGCGCTTCGGAGTGCCCGGCCTCCATCACCTACCTGGGCTGGGACCCCGTTCAGGGAGGCAACCGCTGCAACCGCGGCTCCGGCGTCGATGCCCTGGAGAATGCCGGCGGCGTCCTCGCGCTCACGACGACGCCGCTCTTCTGGAACCCGAACTGGGATTCCGCCGATTGCACGAGCTCGGGCTGCGACGACCCGGGGCTCAGGGAGCGCAGGTCGGACGTCGAGGTCGAGCAGACTCTCCGGTTCGTCAGGACCCACGTCGTCGAGCTGACGTATCGCGTCACCAACCTCGCCGACGTCGACCACGCTCCGACTCTTCAGGAGATGCCGACCGTGTACACGGCGAACGGCGGCGGCGGGACGGCGGACATCTGGCGGCTGTTCGCCTCGGACAGGACGGAGATCGCCATCGACACCCCCGCGGGCGGGGACGGCTTCAACTACGAGAACTTCGACAGCGCGGGAGGCTGGGTCGCGATGCAGAACGACGACGCCACGTACGGCGTCGGCATCCTCTACGAGAACCAGCTCACCGCTTTCCAGGGCTGGCAGCTCCGTTCCCTTCCATTCAACAACGTCCGGGCGCGCTTCTCGTTCGGCATCCCCGCGCGTGGGACCGTCTTCGCGCGCGCCTACCTGATCCTCGGATCGCTCGACACCGTCGCCGGCGAGGCCGATGCCTTGACGACGGGCCTGCCGCCGTTCGGCGTCATGGACGAGCCCGTCGCCGACGAGGCGATCGCGGGCGACCGCGCCGTGGTCGGCTGGGCGCTCGACAACGTCGGCGTCAGCTCGGTGGAGCTCTGGGTCGACGGGGCGTTCGCGACCCCGCTCGCCCAGGGCGAGCCCCGACCCGACGTCTGCCTGGTGTGGCCTGGATACGCCGGCTGCGACGCCGTGGGGTTTCGCGGATCGTTCGATTTCTCGGGCCTCTCGGCGTGCCACCACCTGCTGGAGATCCGCGCCACCGACACCGACGGCGCGACGCGCGTGATCGCCCGCCGGCGGGTGAGGGTGAGATCGGAGTAGCGAGGGCGAGTGAACGGTCAGGCGGCGAACCGAAGGATCTCGACCTCGGCACCGGAGCGGACCTTGCGGTATCGTCGGCCCGTGGCGTTCCGCAACGAAGAGGAAGCGAGCCGCGCCCGCGTCGAGGCGCTCGAGCAGGAGCTGGCACGCACGCGTGAGGAGCTCGTGCACGCGCGTCGCCGGCCGGCGGCGCTCCCCGGCGGGTTGCCCGGCGGCCGGTGGTCGAGCGCCGGCCTCGCCACCGCCGGCGTCGTGCTCATCGGCGTCGCGTTCTACTGCGGCTTCGTGTGGAGCGGCTCCGCCGGCGAGCAGACAGGGCTCGTCGTCGGCTCCGCCGGCGCAGTCGCCCTCGTGCTGGCGATCTTCCTGGCCCTCTTACGAAGGCTCCTGATCATCCCCGCCCCGCACGAGGCGGTGGTCGTCGTGGGCCGCACGCGGCGCAGGCCCGACGGCACCACGGTCGGCTGGCGGGCGGTCGTCGGCCGGCGCGTGCTCGTGGTGCCGATCCTCGAGTACGCCCACCGCTTCGACCTGCGTCCCCAGTCCATCGAACTGTCGCTCGCGAACGTCCCGGTGCGCCGCGGCCCCCCGGTCGGAATCGAGGGCAGCTTCCTCGTCCGGATCGCGGGCGAGGCGCCTCTCCTCGACAACGCCGTCGAGCGGTTCCTGGAGCGCGATCCGACGGAGATCTGGGCCGTCGCCCGCCAGACCGTCGAGGCGGCGATCCGCGCGGTCGTGGCGACGCTCGACGCCGAGGAGGTCAAGCAGGAGCTGCTCCGGCTCGCCCAGACCGTCCGCCTCGAGGTCGAGGAGGACCTGACCAAGCTCGGACTCGTCGTCGACGTGCTGCGCATCTCGCGCGTCGACCCGGCGTGATCGGCTCGGCAGGCGCCGCCGGCCTGGATACGCCGGCTGCGACGCCGTGGGCCACAGCCGCTGGCGCCGCGAAAGATCGGCGCCTTCAGTCGTCGCGTCCGGGACCGGCGTCTGCTCCGCCGTCCCGGGATGGCATGGAGCTCACATGCAGGTCGAGGACCAGCGCCCGGTCGCCCTCGAAGGTCGTCCACGGGCACTGGCCCAGACAATTGAGGGCGCTGCCGTTGCCGTGCCGCTCGAGGTGCACCAGCGTGTAGTCACCCGGCTCGAGAGCGGGCTGGGCCTCGTATACCTGCTCGTCGTGGGGGCAGGAGCCCGTCCTGTCGGGATTGTCGGCCCAGTCGACGGAGGTGACGAGGAGGGGAAGGCGGTTCCCCTGATTCCACAGCTCGAAGACATCGCCCGAGGGATGGTCGTCCTCGGCGAAGGCGGCGGTGAAGACCGGGCTCGGGCCGACGTCCATCGCCTCGCCCCACAGCGGTGTCGTGATTCCCGCTGGTCCCCAGAGGCCGATGCCGAGAGTCAGGTAGTCATCCCCGCCGCAGCAACAACCGCCGGCCGAGGCCACGAGCACGACCAGCGCGAGTCGTTCGAACGGTTCCTGCACGGTGTCCGATCATACAGCACCCGCTCGGCGAAACCCGGCGGTCACCCGGTGCGAACGGCCACAGCCCCGACAGGTCGAAGGCGACGCCGGATGCCTTGGTCTCGTCTGCCCCGTTGACATCAAGGTGCGCGTGAGCAAACATCATGATGTGCGAACCACCCTGACCCTTGATGACGACGTCGCCGCCAAGCTCCAGGCCGAGGTCCGGCGCTCCGGACGAACCCTCAAGGAGATCGCCAACGAGGCCCTGCGGACCGGGCTCACATCGCGACGGCGCACGGCGCGAGGCGGCCGGTTCGTCGTGAGAGCCCGCTCCCTCGGGCTGAAAGAGGGCCTCAGCTACGACTCCGTCGCCGAGCTGCTCGAGGCGCTCGACGGATCCGAGAGCCGATGATCGTCATCGACGCGAACCTCCTCCTGTACGCCTACGACTCGTCGGCCGCGCACCACCCCCGGGCCCGCCGATGGGTGGAAGATGCGTTCTCCGGAGCCGAGCAGGTCCGGCTCCCCTGGGCCGTCGTCCTAGCGTTCCTGCGCATCTCGACCCATCCGCGCGCGCTCTCCCGCCCGTTGCCGATCGCCGAGGCGACGTCGATCGTCGACGAGTGGCTCGGTCTGCCCAACGTCGAGACCCTCGACCCCACGGACCGGCACTGGGAGATCCTCCGAGACCTGATGACGGACGCCCAGGTCCGCGGCCCTCTCGTCACCGACGCCCACCTGGCGGCCCTCGCCATCGAGCACGGGGCAACGCTGTGTACGAATGACCGCGACTTCCGCCGCTTCCAGGGGCTCCGACAGGCGTTCCCCCTCGTCGAGCCTGGCTGACGACCGCGCGACGTGAAGCTCCCGCGCCTACCGGGGATCGGCGATCACCCCCGTGAAGGTTCCGGCCGAGATCGTCCCCGAGCCGGCGGCGACCTCCGCGTCGGCGAGGAGGACCGTCGCGTGCACGGTGCCGAGGTCCACGTTCGTGAAGATGGCGCCGCCGAAGTCGCTCGTCACGGCGAGGTCGGTGTCTGGGATGCCGGATTCGGCGGCGTAGAGGCGGTGCTCGTAGGGGAGGTCGATGTCAACGGTCACGCCGGGGAGGCTCTGGCCCTCGCAGTCCTGCGGCCTCACGATGAGAAGGCCCTTCGCGGGGTCCGGCGTGCCGGCGTCGGTGAGCGAGAACTGCAGGTCCACCAGCTCATCGGTGACGAGCGACAGGCTCTCGTCACCGTTGCCCAGATACGGCCTCGCGAGCTCGAACACGTCGTGCGGCCAGTAGCCCTCTGCGGTCGCCAGCACCCGGCCGCTCCAGCCGTCCGGACCGACGGGAACCGCGAGCGAGTAGGATCCGTCGGGCGTGTCCGTCCTGCCGAGCGAGCCGCCGGACGCGTCGAAGATCTCGACGGTCGCGGCGATTGGACCGCCCAGCACTGCCGTGATCGTTCCCGAGATATCGATCGAGACGCACGAGGTCGTGCCGGGCGTGACGGCTCCGACGCACGCCAGGTCCGAGCCCGGGCTCGCGCTGCGCACGGGCTCGTCCACCGGGCACGCCTGGTCCTCACCGGCATCGTCCCCACCTGCGTCGCCGCCGCCTGCGTCGGCGTGACCTGCGTCGCCGCCGCCCGCGTCGTCCTCGGCGGCGGCGTCGGGCGCCCCTCCGTCGTCAGACGAGCACCCCGCCGTGGCGACGGTCAGTGCTCCGATTCCGCAGGCGAGCATGGACGAAGCGAGGGTCATGTGAGTCCTCCGTGCGTGGGATCGTCTCAGAATGGGATCGTGTCCCAGAGATCGCAGAGCTCGGCCTTGTGGCCGCTGCCGGCCACGATGTCGAGGTCGAGGACGAGGTGCTCGTCGCTCGCCTGCTCGTACGCAGGCCACTGCACCGCGTCGGCGCCGTTGGGGTCGCCGGCGGCGGCGAAGCGGGTCCAGTAGCCCTGCATTGCCTCCGACAGCGGCAGATCCTCGGCCTTCAGCGTGACCATCCCGTCCAGGGCGTCGTTGCCGAAGACGAAGATCAGCTCGGCCGCGTGGAAGGCTCCCAGTCCGGGAAACCCCTCGAGCTCCACGGGGCGCTCGAAGGAATAGAGGAAGCGCGCCGGCGAGGTGGTCTCGAGCGCACGCACGAGGCGCCGGGTAGGGCACACGAACGAGTAGTCTCCGAGGGCCTCGGCCAGTACGGCCTCCGTGTCGTCACCGTCGGGCGGGTACGCCTCGAGAAGCCGCGCCGCGTTCTCTGGCCCTAACATCTCCTCGGCGAGCGCCTCGTATTCCTCCGGCGTGATCCCGGAATAGCCGAGGCGGATGTTGAGAGCGCCCTCGTTGCGGTTCGTTCCGATCAGGACCGGGACCGGCGCCGCGCGGCCGTCGTCGATGACCGCGGCCGGCTGCTCGGGCAGGACGGCGCCCCCGACCGCCGGGAGCCAGACGAAGGACTCGACGAGCCCCTCCAGCCCCAGGTTCACCGGCGCCTCGACCAGCTCCTGGGCGGACATGCCACGCATGCACGCCGCGACGTCGGCCTCGTCCGAGCAGCCCACGCCCTGGGTCACCGCGTCTCCGCGCAGGCGCGCGCCCTCGATGGTTCGCATTGCGCTCGGGAACACCCCGCTCTCCATAAGGGCACGATGGAACTTCCCCTGGCTGTCCGGCGCGACGAGGTGAAGCCAGACGCTGATCGCCCCGGCGGACTCGCCGAAGATCGTCACGTTCCCGGGGTCGCCGCCGAAGGCCTCGGCGTTCCGGGCGACCCAGTCGAGCGCGGCTTGCTGGTCGGCGAAGCCATGGGCGCCCGCGGCCCCATCCTCGTCGTCGTCGATGGCCTCCTGCGCCAAAAACCCCAGGGCGCCGAGCCGGTAGTTGATCGTGACCACGACCACGCCGCCCGACTCGGAGAGGTGCTGTCCGTCGAAGACCGGCTCGCCCGCCGTCCCCATGTTGAACCCTCCGCCGTGGATGAAGAGCATGACGGGCGCGGCGTCCGCCCGGCGAGGGGCCCACACGTTCAAGGTCAGGCAGTCCTCGCTCGACTCCTCGAGGTAGCTCCATCCGAAGAAGTCGAGCTGCGGACACGGCGCGCCGATCTCGCTCGCGTCGAGCGGCTCGTCCCAGGACGTCACCGGCCGGGCTGCCTTCCACCGCAGCTCGCCGACCGGCGGGGCGGCGTAGGGAATCCCGAGGAAGGCCCTCGTGTCCTCCCCGCTCGCGACGCCACGTACCGGACCCTCGGCGGTCTGCACGAGGAGCTCGTCGGTGTCGCCTCCGTCGAGACCGCCGTCCCGCCCGCCGTCATCCCCGAGGGCGGCGTCGGCGCCGGCGTCCTGCCGGGGGGACGTGTCGTCGTCGCCGCAGCCGAGCGCCAGGAGCGCGATCGCGATGCTTCCGGTTCGCCTCATCTCGATTCCTTCCTCCTACTCGGCCGGACACGTGTCGGCCGCCGGCGGCGCGGTCGGATCCACGAGGAAGCCGACCGTCGCCGAGATCGTACACATGTTCCGGTTGGAGACGCCGTGGCCGGTGCCCTCCCAGGTCACGAGGTACGAGTCGTTGCCGAGCGCCTCCATGAACGACCCGACGAAATCGTAGGGGGTCGACTGGTCGTGGCGGCCGGCCAGGACCAGCATCGGCGGGGCCTCGCTCGCGTCGATCGGCAGCCGCGCGGTCGGGCGCTCGACGGCCCAGACCGCGCACAGCGCGCCCACGGCCGCGGCCGTCGCCCCGACGCGCGGCACGCGCGCGGCGAGGTCGGCCGAAACGTCCTGAGCGGCCTCGACGTCGAAGCCGTCGGGGCAGCCGTAGTCGAGCAGGACCATGGGCTCGAAGACCTCGAGGAAGTTGCTCCACGTCCCGTCGGCGCTTCGCCCGAACATCCCGCTCGCCGCCCCGAACAGCGCCGTGCCGTCGCCCGCTGCCGTGTCGGCGAGACCGGACGCGAGCGCCTCCCACTCGCCTGATCTGAGGAACGAGATCGTGCCCGCTTGCAAGAGGGACGCCGACAGGTCCTGGTCGCCCGCCGGCAGCGCTGCGTCCTCGGCGCTCGCCAGGAGCGCGTCGAACGCCTCCTGCAGGGCGCTCTCGCCCTCGCCGCCCTGGAAGGCGCAGTCCGCGTCGGCCGCGCAGTCGTCGAGGAAGCGGCCGAGCTCGACCTCGGAGGCGTCCGCCTGGCGGCCCACGAACTCGATCGCGCTCTCGGCCGGCGCGACGGGAGAGTCGAGCACGAACGCGCGGACCTTCTCGGGGAACAGCGTCGCGTAGAGCGCTCCCGTGAGCGTGCCGTACGAGATACCCAGGAAGCTGAGCTGCTCGTCGCCCATGGCCGCGCGAACGAGGTCCATGTCGCGCGCCACGCTCTCGGAGTCGATGTGCGCGATCCGGTCGCCGGAGCGCTCCACGCAACCGTCCGCGAGCCCCTGGAGCAGGTCCACGGTCACGCCCCACTCCGCCTCGTCGTCGGGCGTGAGGTCACTCGCGAGGAGCGTCTCCATCGCCTCGTCGTCGACGCAGTCGATGGGCGCGCTCTCGCCCCACCCGCGCGGGTCGAAGGCGACGAGGTCGAACTGGTCGGCCACGTCCGGGGCGAGGAGCGCGATCATCGGGAAGACCTGCCGCGCGGCGCCGACGGCCGCTGGTGCCGTGGCCTTCTCGGTCGCGATCCTCTGGGCGGCGTGGTCCATGGGACCGCAGACAGAGGGCCTGCGGGCCATCGACATCGAGGGTGGGGCGCGGATCGGCCCCCGTGCCGACCTGAGGCCGCTCACGACCGATGAGACGGTGGCGCTGCCCGTGCGGCTGGAGGTCCCGCGGGAGAGCACCGCCAGGGTCGCCCTCTCCCGCGGCGCGCAGCTCAGGATCGCCGGCGGCTCGGCCGTCCGGATCGAGCCCGACGGGGCTCGTGTGGAGCGGGGCAGCCTGATGCACGACGTGGCTCCGGGCCGCGGCCCCTACGTCGTGGAGCTCGGGCGCTTCGACGTCGTGGTCCTCGGCACCGTGTTCTGGACCGCGCGGCAGGGCCGCGAGGCGTCCGTGTGCCTCCTCGAGGGCAGCGTCCTCGTGCGCGGCGGCGGCGAGACGCTCGCGCGGCTCGCCCCTGGCGAGGGCTGGCGATCGTCGGAGCGCGCGCCGGACTTCCCGGACGACCTGCCGTGTGGCGGACCCGCGCCCGACCGGATCGCGACGGTGCCGGCGCGGGCCAGTCCTTCGCCGGATGGCGCCGCCGGGAGCGGGCTGGCTCCAGGCCAGATCGACGAGGCGCCCGCAGCGCCTGGTCCGGCCGGACGTCCGGGCGAGCCCGGCGACGCGGGAGGTCGAGTGGGCGCGAATGCGGATGTCGCGCCCGTCGACGAGGAGCATCCGGACGGGGGGACCGCCCAGGCCGTGCCGGCCGGGGTCGAGCCGGCGCCGTCGAACGCGCCGGGCCTGACCTCGAGCGAGGCCGGTGCCCCCGCGATTACCGAGGATCCGGCCGCGGCGGCGCCGGGCACGGCCGATCGCGATCCGTGCGCCCGCGCGCCTCGAGGGGATCGGGAATCGTGCTACCGCGACGCCGCCGCCCGCCCGTCGCTGCGCGCGCAGAACGCCCAGTTCCGGCTCGGCGAGCTCCAGCTCGCGCGGGGGGCGGCGTCCGAGGCCCTCGAGACCTGGCGCGAGTACCGCCGGCGCTATCCCGGGGGCCTGTACGTCGAGGAGGCCGACCTGGGGATGCTCGAGGCGCGTCTCCGGCTCGGCTCGGGCGACGTCCTCGGAGCGACCGCCGAGTTCTTGCAGCGCCACCCCGCGACCGCGCGAGCCAGCGAGGTCAGGGTGATCAGGGGCGTCCTCCTCCACCGTCGGGGCCAGTACCGCGAAGCGCTCTCGGAGTACGAGCGCGCCCTGTCGGGCGTCCTGTCGGCGGGGCGACGCGCGGACGCCGAGTACGGAACGGCAGCGTGCCTCGAAGCCATCGGCAGGATCGACGACGCCGCTTCCGCGTACCGGAGGCTCCTCGAGCGGCACCCCTCGAGCCGCACGAGCCCGCGCGCCCGCGAGGCGCTCGATCGACTCGAGCGTCCAGACGGCGGCGCGCGCCGGACGCCGGATCCGGCCGACGCGGACCGGCCGACAGGTAGAGGAGTGCAATGACAGGCAAGACTCCTCGACCATTCGACCCCGATTTCGAGCGCATCGTGGCGGAATCACCGTCGCTGCGCAGGGACTGGGCCTGGAACCACCAGCCCGGCCGCCACGACGGCGTCCACACGTTCGAGGGCAAGCTCGTCTGGTACACCCAACCGGACCACCCCCACGCGGGAGGCGGCGCCCACGAGCAGTCCTTCGCCGATTTCCTCCGCGACGGGCCGTGGGTCAGCGACGTTCCGAAGGAGATCCTGGACGAGATCCGCGAGGTCGTGCGGCAGATCGTCAGCCTTCTCTCTCGCCCTCCATGAGCGCGTCGAGCAGCCTTGCCGTGAGGAACAGGCGCATGGGCTGGCCCGGCATCTCACGAAAGTCCCAGCGGCGGTAGAAGGCCTTCGCTGCCTCGTCGATGCAGTCGAGGATCACCGCGACGAACGGGAACGTGCGACCGGCGGCGTGACAGTCGGCAAGCGCCTGCGCGAGGGCGAGCGTCCCGAGCCCTCGTCCCTGATGGCGTCGATCGACGCCGAGCCAGGCGACGATGGCCACCGGCAGCGCCCTGGCAGGCAGCCCCTTTGCGACCTCGGCCGGCAGAGCACCGAAATCCACTTGCCCGGTCGCAAGCGTGAAATAGCCGGCGATGGCTCCTTGGTCGTCGACCAGAACCCTGGTCACGGATAGGTGCTTTCTCTGGCTCTGCAGTGCGTGCGCGGCGAGCCAGGAGTCGACTGCCGATGTGCCGGAAGAGAACGACGCGCGGGGATGGTCCTTGCGGAGGGTCTCGAAGCGATGGCCCCCGGGGATGCTGACCAACTTACCGCTCGCCCCTCATCACTCGCCCGAGCTTCCGCTGGCGCACGGTCGGTGATTCGGGCTGGCTCAGCGCCAACCAGAATGCGAGCTGCTGTTCCGGGTCGAGCACGATCGTGCGCGTCCGTGCCTCCTCGACGTCACGGCGGGCCTGACTCAGAACGACCGAGCGTACGTAGTCGCTGGCGCTGACTCCGCGCAGGCGCGCCGCGCGCGTGATCACGTCCTTCGTGCCGCGGTCGACACGAACCATCAGGTTCTCCGCCTTGCCTGCCGCCGTCCCAGACCGCATGGTGCTCCTCCGAATCGAAGTGTAGATCGATCCGCAATACGTGCAAGCCACGGGGACATGGGCGGCCGGCACACCACCACAGCGTGCAGAGGGACCAGCCTCGCGTGTCGACCTCGTTCGACGGTCGCTTCGCTGCTTTCAGATCGACGAGGATGTCGACGTCCTCGGAGAATCGGACGAAGCCGTGTGCGTCGACCCGTCTTGTTCTGGCGGATCACCAGATGTTCAGTGGTCCGCCAGATCAACACTCGTGCGATCGTGGACGATCACGAGCACGTCGACGTCGGTGTCCGCGTTCGAGTCTTCCCGCCCGGCGACCCGAGGAGGACGATCTCCTCGAGCCGGCCGCCGAATTCGGCGTGGAGCAACGCTCGGGAGCAAAACCGCTGCCGAGCCGGACCGGGAAGGCCCGTGTGGCCGCCGGCGGGTGGCCGAGGGGAAGGGGTAGCAGATCGCGCGGTTGCCCCCGGAACGACTGCGATCTCGCGATGTTGCAGACCGGGTGCGTGTCCCCAGAAGTCACAGAAGTCAACTCCGCATGCGGCTGAGTCTCGGTCAAGTCGCGCTCCAACGCTACCCTCGAGTGGTTCCCAGATGGCCGCCTCGCCTGAGGAGCTTGCCCATCGTGTCCACGGGCAGGGACGCGAGCCAGCGGATCAGCCGCGGTCGCTTGTGGGGCGCGAGGACCGACGCCATCTGCGCCCAGAGCTCGGAGTCGCATGGCGGGGAGCCGGCAGGAACGAGCAGCGCGGCGACGAGCTCGCCCCATCGGTCGTCGGGGACGCCGTGGACGAGCGCGGCGCGGATGGAGGGAAGCGACTCGAGCGCGCGCTCGACCTCGACGGGGCTGACGTTCTCGCCGCCCGTGACGATCAGATCCGCGCGGCGCGAGGAGACGTGGAGGCGGCCGGACGAGTCGATCGAGCCCGTGTCGCCCGTGTCGAGCCAGTCGCCGGGTGCCAGCGGCGGCTGGCCGAGGTAGCCCGCCATCACCGTCGGGCCGCGGATCTCGACGCGGCCCTCGACGATCCTGACCTCCACGCCCCCGAGGGGCCGGCCCGCACCCTCGTCCTGGCCGATCGGATCGCCGGGGGCCTGGGTCGCGACCTGCGAGCTGGCCTCGGTCAGCCCGTACGTCACGAGGGCGTGCAGTCCCTTGGCGCGGCAGCCCTCGAGGAGCGCGCGCGGCGCGGCGTCGCCACCGACGAGGATCGCGCGCGGCAGGCGAAGGGCGCGGTCGCGGTCGGCCTCGATCAGCGCCCCGAGCATCGCCGGGACGACGGAGAGGACGGTGACGCCGTGCGCGCGGATCGCGTCGAGGACCGCGGGCGGATCGAACCGCGGCAGGAGCACCACCGTCCCGCGCGCCGCGAGGGAGCGGAAGAGGATCGACAGACCGCCGACGTGCCCGAGCGGCATGCAGAGGAGCCACACGTCGTCCGACCCGCTCCCGAGGTTTCGCGCGCTGGCCTGCGCGCTCGCGATGAGGTTCTCGCGGCGCAGGACGACGCCCTTGGGCTCGCCGGTGGTGCCCGACGTGAAGATGATCGCCGCCGCCCCGCCGCTCGGCGGGTGCTCGTCGAGCCTCGCTGCCAGCTTCAGCCGCTCGAGATCGGTGAGGCGCGGGTGCAGGGGCACGAGCGGGATCCCCAGCTCCAGCGCCGCCCAGATCGTGACGATCGTCTCACGGCGCGCCTCGGCAACGACGACCGCTCGGCGCTGCCCTCCGAGCCGCCGGCACGCGGCCGTGACGTCCGGGGCGAGATCCCCGTAGGTCCAGGCGCGGCCGTCCGCCACGAGCGCGGTGCGCGCCGGGGCCTCCCGCGCGGCCGCGAGGAAGCTCAGCTCGTCGCAGCGCAGGTGCGCCGCATCGAGCCCACACGGCAAGAGACGTCCGCTGATCCTCCGGGCTAGCGCCTCGCACGCGGCGATGGCGACGGGACCGTCGAGCATGTGCGTCACGACTACGCCCTTGCCATGCCGGCGCGCCAGCGCCGCGACCTCGAGGCACCGCCGCGCGCCGCCGAGGAGCGCGGGCTTGAGCACGAACGCGGCGCAGCCGGGCGCCCTCGCCAGACGCTCCGCGAGGCCCGGCAGCGCGAGCGACTCGTCGGCGGCCCACGCAGTCGCCGTCCGGCCGAGGTCCAGGAGCAGCTCCCCCCGCACGGGCTCCTCGACGAACGACACGCCGGCCCCGGCCAGGGCCTCGAGGCTCGCGCGCGCCTCGGGGAGATCCCAGGAACCGTTCGCATCGACGCGGAGCTCGATCTCGGGGCCGATCTCGCGACGGACGGCGCACAGGATCTCCAGCTCCTCCTCGATCGACCGTCCCCTCACCTTCCGCTTGAGCGTCCGGATCCCACGCGCCACGGCCGAGACCGCCGCCTCGACGATCCGTTCGCGCCCACCGCCCACCAGCAGCGCCGAGCGTGGGATCTCCCGCAGGCACCGCTCCGGTTCGAGCAGGTCGAGAACCGCGGTCTCGAGCGCGAATCTTGCTGCCGGGAGCTCCGGCGCGATCCGTCCGACGATCTCGTCGGTGCCCTCGATCGATCGCGGAAGCTCGCGCGCCAGCTCGGCAAGCGCCCGCTCGTCGTCCTCCAGCCGGTCCGGCGAGAACCCGGGAAGCGGCGATGCCTCGCCCTGCCCGACGCGGCCATCGTCGTCGGTCAGCGCCAGGATCACACCCTGGCGATCGGGAAGCCAGATGCGCCAGGTGCGCGCGGCGACGATCCTCATGCGACGAGCCCGACAGCGAAGAGCGCGCCGAAGGTCAGGAGCAGTCTCGCGGTCGCCGCGAGACAGCGGTTCAGCTCTGTGCCCTCGCTCCTCGCGAGCACCCGCACCAGCCGTACCGCCTCGGGTGCGGTCGCGAGCGGCAAGAGGACCCATCCCGAGGCCGCGCCGAGAGCCGCGAGCGCGATCGGGACCGCGAAGGCTCCCGCGAAGAGCGCCGCGTACTCGAGGACGCCGAAAGGACGGCCGAGCCGCACGGCGAGCGTTCTCTTGCCCGCGATCGCGTCGGTCTCCCGGTCGCGGACGTTGTTGACGACGAGGACCGCCGTGGCGATGGCGCCGACGGGAATCGCGGCCAGGACGGCGAGCGGGGGCAGGCGCCCGATCTCGACGAAGACGGTTCCTCCGACGGCGACGAACCCGAAGAACAGGAAGACGAACAGGTCGCCGAGCCCATGGTAGCCGAGCGGCCAGGGACCGGCCGTGTACGCGATCCCCGCGACGATCGACAGCGCCCCGATCGCGATGACGGGCCAGCCGGCGATCCACGCGAGCGCCAGGCCGAGGACGGCGGCGAGCCCGAAGCTCCCGGCCATCGCGCGAAGGACCTGCAGCGGCGTGAGGAGCCCCGCCGCCGTGACGCGCGTCGGCCCGAGCCGCACGGCCCGGTCCGCGCCCTTCTCGTGGTCGAACACGTCGTTCGCGAGGTTCGTGCCGATCTGGATGAGCACCGCGCCGGCGAGCGCCAGGAAGGCGGGCAGAGCTCGTAGCGATCCGCCCGAGGCCAGGACGACGGCGCAGCCCACGACCACGGGGACGACGGCGACCGGGAGCGTCCTCGGCCGGATCGCCATCGCCCAGACCCGCCACGATGTTCGCGGTCGTAGAGCGGGGAGGCGGCTCGCTGCCGCTCGCGCCTCCCCGCACCCCACCTCGCTCCTGGGCTCCCGTTGGGTTCCCGTGGCGGCGGAGCGTAGCGGAGCCGGGGCCCACGGGACTGCCGGAGCGCAGCGCAGGCGGGGCCCACGGGACTCGGCAAAGCCCGCCTGCGCTCGCCCTTCTAGCGCGCGCCGCAGAATCTTCGCACGGCGCGACGATTCCCGAAGGCAGTAGATCACGGAAGCCTCCTGAACCTCTGGAAGTCCGGCCTTCGCTTCTCGATGAACGCCTGCCGGCCTTCCTTGCCCTCCTCCGTCATGTAGAAGAGGAGCGTCGCGTTCCCCGCGAGCTCCTGAAGGCCCGCCTGACCGTCGCAGTCGGCGTTGAGCGCCGCCTTGAGGATACGGATCGCCGTGGGGCTCTGGGCGAGGATCTCGCGGCACCAGCCGAGCGTCTCCTCCTCGAGCCGCGCCAGCGGGACGACGGCGTTGACGAGGCCCATCGCGAGCGCCTCCCTGGCGTCGTATTGCCTGCAGAGGAACCAGATCTCGCGAGCCTTCTTCTGGCCCACGATGCGCGCCATGTACGAGGCGCCGTACCCGCCGTCGAAGCTGCCGACCTTCGGGCCCGTCTGACCGAAGCGCGCGTTGTCGGCGGCGATCGTCAGGTCGCAGACGAGGTGCAGGACGTGGCCGCCGCCGATCGCGTAGCCGGCCACCATCGCGATCACGGGCTTCGGCAGCGTGCGGATCTGCCGCTGGAGGTCGAGGACGTTGAGGCGCGGCACGCCGTCGGCCCCGACGTACCCGCCGTGCCCCCGGACGCGCTGGTCACCGCCCGAGCAGAACGCCTCGCTTCCGGCGCCGGTGAGGATGACGACGCCGACCTCCGGGTCCTCGCGCGCGTCCGCGAACGCGCGGATCATCTCCGCGACGGTCCGCGGGCGGAAGGCGTTTCGCACCTCGGGCCGGTTGATCGTGACCCTCGCGATACCCTCCGTCTTGTCGTACCAGATGTCCTCGTAGCCCGCCTGGCGGACCCAGCAAGTCTGCATCATCTACCGTCTCCCTTCGCTCGTTCGCTCGAGCGCGCGGATCAGCGCGGCCGGAGCCTCCATTGAGCGCGGGTTGGGCTGCGCCCCCCCCCGCGGGCCCCCCCGCTTCGACGTTCGGTATGCGCGGTCGCTACGGGGGAGTGAATCCCCCTCCGCGCCCTTCTCGGTCGCCATCACTGCTCA
>JACPQR010000222.1 GCA_016190375.1 Deltaproteobacteria bacterium | reverse complement strand
GGGCTTGATCGATCCGGGCTTCGCGAGGACCTGGCCGCGCTCCACGTCGTCCTTCTCGATGCCACGGAGCAGGGCCCCGATGTTGTCGCCCGCCTGGCCCTGGTCCAGGAGCTTGCGGAACATCTCGACGCCCGTGCACACCGTCTTGCGCGTGTCGCGGTAGCCGACGATCTCGACCTCGTCGCCGGTCTTGACGATGCCGCGCTCGACGCGGCCCGTGACCACGGTGCCGCGGCCCTTGATCGAGAAGACGTCCTCGATCGCGAGCAGGAACGGCTTGTCGATCTCGCGCGGCGGCGTCGGGATGTACTCGTCGACGGCCGACATCAGCTTGACGACCGACGGCTCGCCCATCTCGCTCTTGTCACCCTCCATGGCCTTCAGGCCGCTGCCACGGATGATGGGGATCTTGTCGCCGGGGAACTCGTACTTGGTCAGGAGCTCCCTGAGCTCGAGCTCGACGAGGTCGAGGAGCTCCGGGTCGTCGACCTGGTCGACCTTGTTCAGGTACACGACCAGCGCGGGGACGCCGACCTGACGGGCGAGGAGGATGTGCTCGCGAGTCTGGGGCATCGCGCCCTCGGAGGCGGCGACCACGAGGATCGCGCCGTCCATCTGGGCCGCGCCGGTGATCATGTTCTTGATGTAGTCCTGGTGCCCCGGGCAGTCGACGTGGGCGTAGTGACGCTTGGTCGTCTCGTACTCCGTGTGGTGGGCGTTGATCGTGACGCCGCGCGCCTTCTCCTCGGGCGCGTTGTCGATCTCGTCGTAGGCCTGGGCCTTCGCGAGGCCCTGCGCGGCCAGCACGCGCGTGATCGCGCTCGTCAGCGTGGTCTTGCCGTGGTCTACGTGTCCGATCGTCCCGATGTTGACGTGCGGCTTGCTGCGGACGAATTTCTCCTTCGCCATCGCTGGTCTCCGTGCCTTTCCTTGGCCATTTACTGGGTAGAGCCCACGACCGGAATTGAACCGGTGACCACCTCCTTACCAAGGAGGTGCTCTACCGCCTGAGCTACGTGGGCATTTCTCCTCGACTCGTCTCCTCGTCGGGGTTCCCCGTTTTCCGTCGCGTGCTTGTCCTCAGATCCTCTCTCGAAAGCTCCTGTCCGTCTCTCCAACCGCTGCGTTGATCATGTGGCGCGTCCGAGCCACGCCCTTGCTTGCCCTTTCACGTCTCCGTCGCGAGTACGCGGTGGTGGGAAGTGGATTCGAACCACTGTAGGCATGAGCCGGCAGATTTACAGTCTGCTCCCTTTGGCCACTCGGGAATCCCACCGTCGAGTTCGGAGCGGGCGACGAGGTTCGAACTCGCGACCCTCAGCTTGGAAGGCTGACGCTCTACCAACTGAGCTACGCCCGCGACAGCTTCGTCTCGGCTCCCCACGGAGCTGGCGATGGGACTCGAACCCGCAACCGGCTGATTACAAATCAGCTGCTCTACCGATTGAGCTACGCCAGCCCAGTCCACCGTGTATGTCGTGATAGGCATCAAAGAACGCTCTTCCCCGCTCGCAACCCGCCCCTCGTCGACAGCGCGAGGCGGGAAACGATGGAATTGTCCCGTCGGGAGAAGGGGAACGAATGACTAGCTCACCGATCCAATCGTGTCAAGGTGATTTTCGGAATGGGTCAACGCTGCGGGATCGTTACCGAATCACGAGGAAATGGTGCCCGCCGAGGGCCTTCCACCGGCGCCTGGGCCCGAGTTTTGCTGGCCCGGTAGCGGGGGCGTCATCGGCGCGCCAGCCGGGTGCGGGGGGTTCAGGAACGCACGGAGACGCTCCAGGCCTTGCCGGGTTCGTTCGACCCATTCGTTGTCACCCAGCCCCGTCCGCGCGCCCATCGCCATGGTCCGTTCCCAGACTCGAACTGCCTTGTCGACGAGAGGGCGAACCTGGCGTCGCAGCTCGTCGAAATAGATCTCGCGCTGCTCGGCGTCGAGCTCGGGGGGCACGGGCGCAGCAACGATGTGGTCGTACAGCGTCGAGAACAGGTTCCCGATCCGGTACCCGGCGGCGGCCGCCCAGTGAGGGTTCGTCACGCGGATCGCCAGGATGTAGGCAGCCTGCGCGTCGAGCAGGAGCTGGCACTTCTCCTCGAGCTCGCGGCGCATCTCGGCCTCCATGGGCGTGAAGCGGACGGCCTCGAAGCGTATTCGGAGCACCTCGCCCAGGTAGTACTGCGCCTCGGCCGCGAAGAAGTCCGTCTGGATCGGCTCGGCCCCCGACCCGTGGCGGTAGTAGAGGAGCGCGTCCCTCATCTGCTGCTCGGCCGCGACCAGCTCGCCGAGCTCGAACGTCGCCGCACCCCTTCGCGCCATCGCCTCGAGGCGCTCGTCCCCGGTCAGGTCCTCCCGAGCCAGGGCGCGGTCGAAGGTCGCGATGGCCTCGCGCCAGCGGCCCAGACGTTCGAGGCACCCGCCCATCCGGTAGAGCGAGTCCTTGATGTCCGGCGAGTCTGGCAACCTGGACTGCAGGCTCGTGTAGCGCTGAACGGCCTGAGGATCGCGGTGCAGGTCCTCGAGGCAAAGACCGGCGTTGTACAGGGAGGCGCTGACGAACCGGCTCTCCGGGAACTGCTCGGCGATCCGATCGTACAGCTCCACGGCGCGCCGGCAGTTGCCGGCGGCGAGGTCGTGACCGGCAGCCGCGAAGAGCGACTGGGCGTCGTATGCGGTGAGGCGCAGCGCTCCGGACGCGTCGCGCTGGGCCTCCACCCGGATCGGATCCATCTCCACGCGCGGCGCGTGGCGGGGGATCGACCGGGTCGTGGCGCGCATCCCTCCGCCGCACCCGGCTGCCAGGACCGCGATCGCGACCAGCGGCGTTCTCATCCTCATGATCATAGCGGACACCGGACGGGGATGGGGGGTTCCCAATCGCTGCCTTGGGCACGTTCCCTCCCCTGTCCATCCCCGAGGGACCTGCGGCTGGGACACTGTCGCAGTGTCACACCCTGTTTCACCCCGAGCCGAGGGGAAGATCGGTGACGACGGAGCGTATTCGGCCGCTTTTCTCCCGGGGTCCCTGAGTCGCGCTCGCTGGCACCTCGGTTGCACTTCGAGCGCCGCGTACCTCGTCGCACACGGAACCAGCGAATGACGGGTGTGACGGGTCGAAGGAGGGCGGAACGGATGCACGACGTGCTGGCAGCGAAGGCGGAGCTCGGGGAGACGGAGCTTCTCGACGCGATGATCGTGGGTGACGCCGGGGCGTGGCGCCTCTTCCACGAGCGCTACGACAGGCTGATCTACCGGTGCATCACGAAGATCACCTGCAAGTTCTCGAGCGTTCTGTGCCGCGAGGACGTGAGGGAGATCTACGCGAACCTCCTGTACAACCTCTTGCGCCGCGACATGCTGAAGCTGCGGAGCTTCCGGCCCGAGAAGGGGAACAAGCTGGGGAGCTGGATCGGCCTTCTGGCGATCAACACCGCGTACGACTACCTCCGCACGGTCTCGCGGCAGCCGCGCCAGGGGAGCATCAACGAGGCGGCCTCGACCGTCGCCCACCAGCCCGATCCCTACGAGGTGCTCCTCGACAAGGAGCGCCGGACGAGGATCGACGACGTGATGAAGTGCTTCTCCGAGCGTGACCAGACCTTCGTCGCCCTCTACTACGGCGAGGGGCTCTCACCCGACGAGGTCGCCAAGGAGATGGGCATCTCGGTCAAGACCGTCTACTCGAAGAAGCACAAGATCCGAAGCCGCCTCGTCGACCTCCTCGACCTCGGCCCCGCTCCCGCTCTCGCCGCCTGACTCCGCCCTTCAACGCCCACCACGCCCGGGAATGCTCCGCGACTAGCGAAGTGGCCAGTGGGGCACGTGGTCCCCTCGCGCGGGCACGGACGTGCACAGCCATTCGGCGTCGATTCTCGGTCGAGACAGGAGACGCACCTGGCACCGGGCTTGCGTGCTGCAAGGCCGATGCCCTGGCGCGGTCGTTGGTTCGTGGCGGCGTGCTTCCTCGGCTGCACCGCCTCCTCGATCGGCGCCTCGGCGCGGCTCGGGGATCCCGGCGCGGACCCCGGCGCCGGCCAGCCTGTCGGTGACGCCGCGGCCGACGCCGACGCCGATGCGGACGCGGATGTCGACGAACTCGATTCGGCGGCCGACGGCGGTGGCGCGCCGCCGGACGCTGCGGTCGAGGTGCCCGAGCCGGAGCCGCCGCTCCACGTCGCGGTCATATCCGATCTCAACGACTCGTACGGCTCTACAACGTACTCGAGGGCGGTCCATGACGCCGTGGACCGGATCGTCGAGCTCGATCCGGACGTGGTGCTGTGCACCGGAGACATGGTGGCAGGCCAACAGGCCGGTCTCGACTACGGTGCGATGTGGGACGGGTTCCACGAGGCAGTAACGGGCCCGCTGACCGACGCCGGGATCCCCCTCGCCGTCACTCCGGGCAACCATGATGCCTCCGGCTACCCCGCGTTCGAGGGGGAGCGCGAGATCTACGTGGACGAGTGGTCCGCGCGGCGTCCGGCGGTGACCTTTCGGGACGACTCGGGTTATCCGCTGCACTACTCGTTCTCGGTGGGCCCGGCGCTGTTCACTTCCATCGACGACACGGTCGTCGCGCCGCTCGATCCGGACCAGCACGACTGGCTGGATCGGGAGCTCGAAGCCGGCGCGGACTTCCCCGTCAAGATCGTCTTCGGCCACATCCCGATCCATCCGTTCACGCAGGGCCGTGAGACGGAGATCCTCGACGACGAGGACCTCGAGCAGACGCTGGCGAACCGTGGAGTGACCCTCTTCTTGAGCGGCCACCACCACGGCTACTTCCCCGGACGCCACGCGGGACTCCGGCAGGTGAGCATGGCGGCCCTCGGGTCCGGCTCGCGGCGGCTCCTCGGCGTCGAATCGGTCTCGCAGCTCGCCTTCGCGTGGATCGAGATCGTCGATGGCGCGGTGACCACGCTCGAGGCATACGCGGCACCCGACTTCAACGAGCCCATCGCCCGCAGCTCGCTGCCTCAGAGCGTCGGCGTCGTGGCTCGGGACGACCGGTGAGCGGCACGAGATGATCGGCGTTGACGTATAGTCGGTAGGGTCTCATGCCACTCGTCGCTCAGCTCAGCCTGACCGCGCTGGGGCTCCTCCTTTTCTACCTTCTCTTCTGGCGCCGATTCGGCTTCACCGCAGAGCGGGCCGTGGCTCGCGGGACGATCCTGTACGACAAGGGTGACTTCGGCGGCGCGCTGAAGGTGTACCGGAGCGCGCGGCAGCGGGCGCCGAAGATCGCGCTGGCCTGGGAATGCGAGGGCCTGGCCTGCGTCATGCTCGACATGCACGACGACGCGGCGATCGCGCTGGGGCACGCGCTGAGGCTGCAGCCGAAACCGGTCAGACAGGCGCACGCGTACATGGCGCTCGCCCTCGCTCGGGACGGCCAGGGGCCGAAGGCGCTCGAGGCGATCGGCGAGCTCATGCCGCTCCTCGACGAGACCCGGGCCCGAGCGGACGCCCCGATCCTCGCGGACGCGGCGAGAGCGGCCGCCGGCGACGACGCGGTGTGCGAGGCGATGACGGCGATTGTCCGGAGGCTGCCCTCGGTCCGACTCGCACGGCTGCTCCGGGGCGAGGCCGAGTGGCGGCGCGGGCGTCCCGGAGCGGCGCTCGACGACGCGGTCGCGAGCCGCGAGGCCGAGCCGCGGCGCGCGCGGATCCTCGAGGCGCTCGCCCGGGCCGAGCTGGGCGAGCTCGCGGCGGCCAAGAAGGCGTCGAGGGACTTCGTCGAGGCCCTACCGCCGGCCTTCAGGGCGCGGCTCGCTCGCGACCCGGACGCCGCTCGCGCCGTCCAGCCCGCGGATCCCGAGGAGGTGATTCAGCGCGCGCTCGCGCTCTTCGAGGGCGCCGACGCTGCCGGCGCAGCAAGGGCGCTGGACGAAGCGATCGCGCTCGAGGCCGAGGATCGCCACATCAGGACGTTCGCCGCGTTCCGCGCCATGGTCCGCGCCGAGCTCCCATCGGGCTTCGAGGCCGTCACTGCCCGCGAGAAGCTGGCGCTCGCGCGGGCCGCGGAGCGATCCGGCGAAGACGAGCGAGCCCGCAAGCTGCGGCGCGAAGCTGCCGAGCTGGATCCGGCCGTGGCGAGTCGGGGCCGATGACCGGTGGTCGTCAGATCAGAGGTAGTCAGTTACCGCCGTCGACCCCGGCCGCCGCGCATCGCGGAGAGAATCTCATTAGCCGCTCGGACGCCCTCGACGGCTCCGCCCTCCATGAAGCCCTGGAAATCCTGCGAGCACATCTCGCCCGCGAAGAAGACGTTGCCCTGGCGCACGCGCTCGTAGCCGCAGATGGTCTGGTACTGGCCAGGCTCGAGGTTCGCGTAGGAGGATCTGAAGAACGGGTTCAGGTGCGCGACGCTCTCCTGCGCCCGACCGTTCCACCGCGCCGAGATGCCGGGAAAGACCGGCTCGATGCGGTCCAGGAAGTCCCCGGTGTCGGTCCGAACGCCCGCGCTGTCCATGTTGCCGTACGAGTGTCGCAGGGCGAGCGTGTCGACGACGCTGCCTCCGGTGTAGCAGATTAGGATGCCGCTCTGTCCGCCCTGTCCCCGCGTCGACTCCCAGGTGCACTGATAGCCCGTGTCGGAGTACGAGTTGCCGTTGCCCCGCCCCCAGGCGCCATCGCCGTTCCAGAGCCGCGTGTCGAACTGGACGTGGAGCTTCCCGTTCTTCGCGGCGCCCAGGGTCTGGATGGCGAGGTCCTTGCGCGCGTCGAAGCCGGCCTGCGAGTAGTCGAGGTCGCGCAAGACCGGGAAGGGCACGGTCAGAAGGACGTAGTCGGCCACGACGACCTGGGTTCCTCCCGCGTCGAACGTCAGCGTGTAGGTGCCGCCCGCGTTCTGCCGGATGGACTCCATGTACCAGCCAAGCTCGATCGACTCGGGACCGAGGTACTCGCCGATCGCATCGGTGACGAGATCGATCCCGCCGGTGAGGCGATAGCGCTCGTCGGACTCGCCGAAGATGCTGAACGTCCGACCGCTGTATCCGAGCATGTAGACCAGGTTGAGCGCGCTCTGGTCTGTCGTGTCCGCCCCGTACTCGATCGCGTACGCGGCATCCAGGAGCATTCCGAACGGCGACCCGTGACCGCCTCGAACGCGCGACTCGATCCAGTCGTACACGCTCATCGAGTCCAGCGCCCGACCGGCCGCGCTCGAGTCGTCCCAGGTAGTCGGATAGCCGGCGGCGCGGACGTCCTCGCGCAGCGCACGGTAGGTCGCCTCGAAGTCGCGCTGCGCGTCCGCCGCCGGATAGCGCCGGCCGAAGAAGTAGTAGGTGTCGGTCGAGCCCGCGGGATGGGCCGCGATCAGGTCCGTCAGGCCGAGCCCGAAGCGTTCAGCGAGCGACCGGATGGTCGTGTGGTTCGTGTCGATGAGCTCGCCGAAGACGTCGGTCACCTGCCCGTCGGCCCAGGTCGCCGAGACCGTCCGGTTCACCGAGTGGCACGATCCGCAGCCCGGCCGGGTCCCGCGCTCGGAGAGCATGCGGCCGCCGACGCGGTTGGGATGGGCCTCGTAGATCGTGGGCGAGTAACCAGCGTCGACCAGCGTCAACGCGGCCGACAACCCGGCGATGCCGCCCCCGACGATCGCGATGCGCGGCGCGCTCTGGGCGACCGCGCGACCGACGTTCCAGGTCACGGCCGCGCCCGCGACAGCCGCGGCACCCATGACGAACTGCCGCCGCGTCGGGGGTGGGCCTTCGGCGTGCCGTCGCTCGGCCCGGAGCGCCCGGTCGTCCTGGATCTCGGTCAGGGTCGTGTCCCTCGCCTCGGCGCGGGCGATGTCGCGGAAGTGGTCACGAATGGCGCGAAGCGCGGGCGTCCTCGACATTGGGCGGTCCTCCTGGGCGGCCGTCCGGAGCTGCAATCGCCGTTCCGGCTGGAAGGGCCGCGCTGCCCCGGAAAACGGCCCGGTGCCCAGTCGGGCTGGCACCTCGGGCAGCCAGTCCCGAGCCCCAGGAGCCCCCGGGGAGCATCGGCGGCTCCGCACCGGCGAAAAGTGGACCCGCCCGATGGCCCCTGCCTACGATCGACGCCAACAACCAGGGCCGCTGACTCGCAAGGAGGTCCGAAGATGGGTACGGAACGGCGCGCCGCCATGCGCGTCCCGGCGCAGATCTACCTGACGCAGTACGTCGACGACGAGCCGCACCGGTGCTTCTCGGTGAACCTGAGCGCCAGCGGCGTCTACCTGAACAAGCTGATCGAGCCGATGTCGCGCCGGTCGAGCATCGTCCAGGTGGAGCTCCCGATCCCAGGAGGCGACACGATCTGGGCCAAGGGCGACGTCATGTACGACACGTTCGACCCCTACTTCCACAGCATGGGAGTGCGCCTGACCTCCATGGCGCGCACTCACAAGAGGTTGCTCTTCGAGTACGTCCACGAGCTTTACATGGATGGCCTGCGCCGCATGATGCAGGACCTTCGCGCGGGCATCCGCCGCAAGCGGCCCTGGTCCCCGAGGGACTGAGCACTTCCTTGAAACCAGCTCCGGGCGGCACTATGGTTGCCGCTCGATGCGCTGCTTCTCGTCGCTCTTCATCGTCCTCGGCGCCTGCGCGACCGAGATCCCTCCCGGCGAGCCGACCTTCGACGAGGGCGGCTCGAAGCTGACGCTCTACCAGGTTCAGGACGACGGTGAGGAGGCGCACCCCGAGGTCGGCGAGACCGTCCGCGCTACGAACCTCGTCGTGACGGTGATTGACCGCTTCGACGAGGACGGCAGCGGCAAGGTCGGGACCGTCTTCGCGCAGGAGATCGGCGGCGGGCCGTACTCGGGGATCCAGCTCTACGCTCCCAACGTCCTGCCGGCTGGCGCCTACCTCCTGCCCGGCGACGTGGTCGAGGTGGAGGGGACGTACGCCGAGTTCGAGCTCGGGCAGATCAACCCCGAGTGGGCCGACGAGACTGGTCGCACGATCACGCAGCTCACGGACGGAGTCGTCCGCAAGACGGGCGAGTGGCTGGCGCCCGAGCCCACCCTGATCGAGGATCCGGCGGACCTCTTCGAGGATCCCGCGGCCGAGAGCTGGGAGGGCGTGCTCGTCGAGCTCGAGGACGTCGAGGCGACCGCGGCGCCGGATTCGCGCGGCAGCTACCCGTTGACCGGCGGCGTCGAGGTGGACGACGACAACTACCGCATCGAGGGGGCGACGAGCGGATTGCAGTTCGCGCGGATCGCGGGCGTCATCTCCTACATCTATTCGTACAAGCTCCTCCCCAGGTCGGCGCTCGACGTGGAGATCGCCGGCGAGTAAGCCCTTGTTGCCCTACTTCCACATCCCCACCGTTCACCTCGGCCCGATCCCGATCCACCCGTTCGGGGTGCTGGTGGCGATCGGGTGTCTGCTCGGTGCGAACCTCGTCGAGAAGCGCGCGCTGAAGACCGGGCTGGACATGGACGCCACGCGCTCACTCATCACCTGGATCCTCGTCTGCGGCTTCGTCGGCGCGCACGTCTTCGACGTCCTCGCCTACACCCCGCAGAAGCTCGTCGAGCGACCCTGGCTCATCCTCGAGATCTGGAACGGGATCTCGTCGTTTGGCGGGTTCATGGGGGCGCTCGTGGGCTTCTTCGTCTTCCTGCGGCGAAGAGGTCTTCCCTACCTGCCCTACGCGGACGCGCTCGCGATGGGCCTCGCACCCGGGTGGGTCTTCGGGCGCGCCGGCTGCAGCATCGCTCACGATCACATCGGACGGCTCACGACGTTCTTCCTCGCGGTGCGTTATCCAGCGGACCACGAGCCGTCGGGCGTTCGCCACAACCTGGGGTTCTACGAGCTCCTGTACGCGATCCTGATCGCCGCGCTCCTGTACCACCTCGCGAAGAAACCCCGGCCCGCGGGGGTGCTGGTCGGGGTGATGGCGGTGGCATACGCTCCGGTGCGCTTCTTCCTGGACTTCTTGAGAGCCACCGACATCACGGCCGCGGACCCGAGGTACGCTGGTCTGACGCCGGGCCAGTGGCTCGCGATCGCGACCCTGCTCGTCGGTATCGCGGTCATCCGGCGGGCGCGGGAGCAGAACGTCGTCCTCGCCTTCCGCGCGCCAGCCCCCGCCGCGAGCGCCGGCAGCGGCTAGCTCGACTTCCGCAGTTGCTCAGAAGAACAGGATGTGGGCGAGCTCCGCCAGCCCGGCCGCGGCGGTGGACATCCAGGCCGCCCTGAACACGATCCTGCCGGCCGCGAGCGGACCGGTCCGATGCGTGATCGCCGCGCCGGAGATCTCGGCGATCAGATGGGCGCAATCCTCGAGAGCGCGCATGTCGCGGCGCGGCGCGAGGAACGTCAGGAAGCCATCGCTCTTGACGAGGGCGACCGACCCGCTACGCCACTTCGTGGCGTGGGCGATCTCGACCGTGTCGACGGTCTCGTACGGGAGCAGGACCTCGCCGGGCCTTCGAGTGAGCGCTGGACCGTCCTCTGCCAGCATCAACTTGCCTCGCCCCAGCTCCGCCTTGCCCGACCCGATCCAGACCCAGGGCGTCGGGAGCGGCCGAAAGAGGTAGTAGAGCGCGTAAGGTCGCTCGAGATCCGGCCGCGGCACCGCGGCGGCCCCCGCCCGCTCGAGGAGGCCCAGCCATTCGCCGCACTCGCTCGGGCCGAGGTCGAGGTAGAGCGAGAATGCAGGGCGCGGATCGTCGGGAGCGAGCGCGATCGTGAAGCCGAGCCACCCCGGGCTGGCGCCCGCGGCGAAGACACCCTCGAGCATCTGCAGCGGGACCTCGATCCCAGGCCGGCCTCGTCCGGCCAGGGTGGACGGCGCTCGCTGTCGGGCCGCGATGAGCTGCGCGAGGGGAAACGCCTCGAGGACGGCCGGACGGACGAGCTGCCAGAGCTCGCCCACGAGGATCCGGATCGGGTCGTTCGACTGCTCGCGACGCGGCGCATCCTCGCCCGGGACGAACGAGAGCCTCGCCGCCGTCAGCACCGCCGTTCCCGCCAGCCATCGAGGCGATCCAGGGCTCGGGGCGAGCCGCGCCGGCGCCGAGCGGAAGACGGGCTCCTCCGCAGGCAGCTCCTGCAGCACTCCGGACGGGACGACGAGGTCGGTCGATGCCACTCGACGATCTTCTAGCACGGCGCGACGTGCTAGAAGCCACCCGATGCCTCCGTGGGCGATGGCGATCGTCGGCTACCTGTTGGGCTCGATCCCGACCGGAGTGATCGTCGCCCGAGCGCGGGGGATCGACCTCAGGAAGGTCGGCAGCGGGAACATCGGCGCGACGAACGTGGCGCGAGCCCTCGGAAGGAAGATGGGCGTCCTCGTGCTGCTCCTCGACGCGATCAAGGGACTCGTCGCGGTCCTCGTCGCGAGCCGGCTCGGAACGAACGGCCCGTGGCTCGCCGGCGTCGGGTTCGCCGCGGTCGTGGGCCACATCTTTCCGGTGTGGCTCAAGCTGCGCGGGGGCAAGGGCGCCGCGACGAGCGTGGGCGTGCTCATCGGCCTCGTGCCGGTCGCCGGCGCGGCGGCGGGCCTGACCTACCTGACCGTCTATGCGAAGACACGGACGTCCTCGCTGGGCTCCCTCTCGGGGGCGATCGCCGCGTTGATCGCGGCCCCGTTCGCGACCGCGAGCCGCGAGCTCCTGGCGCTCGTCGTCGTCATGTTCGTCACCATCGTGCTCTCGCACCGCGAGAACATCCGGCGGCTGGCGCGCGGACAGGAGAACCGGGTCTGATCTCCCCGATCGCTCGACTGCGCCGGGCGCACGTGCCCTGGATCGGCCTTGTCGCCGCTGGCGGGGCAGCGCTCCTCGGTCGCGACGTCGCTCTGCGCTCGGGGGCGCGGGGCCTCGTGGAGCTCCTCTACTGGACAGTCGTCGCAACGGCCGGGATCCCCGCGCTCCAGGCGCAGTGGGCGCTGTATGAGCGCGCCGATCGCATGGCGCTCCTTCCGCTGCCCATCCCCCCGGGCGTTCATCTGCGAGATGCGGCACGGGTCGCGGCGGCCAAGGTCTGCCCGCTCGCGCTCATGCTCCTCGGGCTCGCGGCGGGCGGTCTCGCGGGTGGATTGCCGGCGCGTCCGGCGCTCGAGGCCGTCGTGATGGTCGCGGTGTCGACGCTGACCGCCTTTCTTGCTGGCTTCGGCGTGGCGGCGCTTGCGGGTCGCGCGGCCATGCGTTCGACGTCGCCGGCGCTCGAGACCGTCCGCCGGGCGCTGGCCGGGGGGTGGTCTCTGCCCGAGCACGCGCCGTTCTTCTGGGCGCCAGGGCTCGCGGTCGCCCTGGTCGCGTTCGCGGCCGCCGGCGTCCAGCGGGGCCTGTTCCCCGGGGCGATCGCCGTGGCCTGCACCGTCGCGCTCGCCTGCGCGGCGCCGGCCGCGTACCGGAGGGCGCTGTTCGAGGTCGCGCCGCTTGCGGCCGAGCACGCGCGCAGCATCTACGGCGGACAGCCGCCGCCTGCGCCCTCGCCCGTGGGACTGTCCCTGGGCGTGCTTCTGCCGCGAGCTGCCCGTCCCTTCTTCGTCAAGGACGCGACGCAGATCGGGCGCCTGGCTCGCGGGCATGGCGTGCTCGCCGCGCTGGGGGTCGCCGGCCTGACGATCGCGGCGCTTCGCACGGGGTCGGCGCCCTGGGTCGCGTGCGCTGCCGTCGGGCTCGTCGGCGCGTTCGGGATGGCTGCGATCAGGGTCTCGCGGCCGGACGCGTCGCCGGCCTGGCTCGAGCGGGTGCTTCCCGCCCCATCGTCAGCCCGGATCCTGGGCCGGGCCGCGGCCGCGGCGATCCTGCCGGCGGTGACGGGGTTGGCGCTCGCCCTTGGCCTCGCGATTGCGGGCGCGCCGCTCGCGCGGACCGCTTACGTCGCTGCCATCGGGCTCCCGCTGGCCGCTGCCGCGGCGCTCGCGCCGTCCTTTCGCCGTGCCGCGTCGTGGGCGTACGGGCTCGTCGTCGGAGGCGCGGCCACCGCGGCCGCGTGGGTGGCGTGAGCCTGTCGCTCGAGTCGGTCGCCAAGACCTACGGCCGCAAGGTCGCGCTCGAGCGGGCGGACCTGCAGGTCGCCGCGGGAGAGATCGTCGCCCTGGTCGGACCGAACGGAGCGGGCAAGTCCACCACGATCGGGATCGCGACCGGCCAGGTCATCGCCGACACGGGTCGGATCCGGCTCGGGGGCAAGGATCTGGTCGCCGAGCCGATCGAGGCGCGCCGGGCGCTCGGATATCTGCCGCAGGATCCGCTCCTGCCCCGACATCTCACGGGCGCCGAGCTGATGCGTTTCGTCGCCGACGTGCGATCGGTGCCGCACGATCGAGTCATCGCCCTGCTCGACATGGCCCTCGATCGAGCCGACCACGATCGCTTGATCGGAGAGCTGTCCGCGGGCACCCAGCGGAAGCTCGCGCTCGCCGCCGCGCTCCTCGGGGATCCGGTCGCGCTGATCCTGGACGAGCCGTTCGCGGGTCTCGACGTCGGAGCCGTCGCTCGATTCGAAGCGGAGATCCGCCGCCGGAGCGCCGGCGGCACCGCCGTCCTGTTCTCGAGCCACGACCTCGAGGGCGTCACGCGCCTGGCGACGCGTGTGGTCGCCTTGAGAGCCGGCCGCGTCGTCGGCACGCTCGCGGGCGCACAGATCGAGGAGAGCGCCCTGGTTGCGCTCTTCGGGCAAGACCGCGGAGAGCTCGGAACGGATTGACGTGCCCGGCGCGGGCCTCCATGCTCGGTCCGTCGTGAAACGCTCCGGGATCGAGGTTGCGCTGATCGCCATCCTGTCGGCTGGCTGCTCGTCCGCCGTCGGACCGCCGGAGCCGCTGGATCCGCTGCAAGCCGAGCTCGATGAGGTGGAGCTCGCTCCGTCGCCCGGCACGAGGAGGCACGCGCTTCCACCGCCGGCCCTCGCCGCCGCCGTCTCGCAGCTCGTGCCGTACTCGACGGACGGCAGGACGCTCGGGGCGATCCGCAGCCTCTACGAGCTGGGCAGGCGGCGCGGCAGCCCGGGAGAGGACGAGGCGCGGTACCTCGCGGCAGCAGCCAGCGTCGACCTCGCCGCCTGGGGTGAGTTCTCGGAGGATCCAGGGGTGCTCCGCGCGCTCGCAGAGCTCCGCGGCGCCGGGCCGACGCCGGCGGCGCTGTACACGGCGCTCGCCGCGGAGCTGCGGGTCGGCGACGTGTATGCCGCGGCGGCGCGGGGGCTCGGTGACGCGGTGCAGCTCTTGCGGCTCGGGCCACGGACGCCTCAGGGGATCGCTCTGGCGTTGCGGATGGTGACGCGTCGCTCCCCGGCGGCCCATGTCGCGTCCCTCTTCTACGTCGACGCGGTGCGCCGCGCCGTTCTTGGCCTGGGCCAGCGAGATTCGGCAGGGGGCATCGCGGCGCTCGCCGCGCTGGGAGACGACCCCTGCGCGAGGGGCTGCCCCGGCTCCGTGCTGGCCCAGGCTCCCGAGGAGTCACGGCGCGCGGCTTCGGCGGTTCAGCGCGCCTATCGCTCGGCAACCTCCGCGCTCGGCGTCACCGACGAGGATCCGTTCGCGGCGCTCGTGCGCGGGCCCTACGAAGCGGCGCGCGCGGCCCTCTCGCGCGTCGCGCTGCCCGAACGGGGCGGGGCGCGAGGCGCGCCCGGGTCGCGCGTCCTCGTCGAGGTCGGGGAGGCAGAGACCAGGATGAGCCTGCTCCCGGTGGTCGCCGTGATCGCCGGCGAGGTGGACCGCAGGGAGGTCGACCCGGCGGCGTTCGCCCCGAGGACCGTGCGGCACGCCCCGCGATGGGGCGCGAAGGTCGTCGCCTACGAGCCGTTCACGGAGGCCGCGCGCGCGATCAAGGCCCAGGCGACGGCCGTGCTCGCCGGCGCTTCGACCGCCGAGGTCGCGGCCGCAGGCGAGCTGCCCGTGGCAGTCGTGGTCAACGACGAGCTCGAGGCGCACGTCTTCGCGCGCGTCATCCTGTCCCTGATGGCGGCGGGGCTCGATGACGTGCGGCTCCGCCGGGTGGAGGGCGACAGGAGCTGGGAGGTGAGGCTGCACCCGGTCGCAGGACAGCGCGTGGACGAGGAGCAGACCCGCGGCCGCGCGAAGGTGGAGGTATTCGGCCCATTCGACTACGACCGCGCCACCCGCACGCTGGCGCGGCACGCGCAGGCCGGCAGACCCGCGTCCGCTCAGCTCGTTCTGTTCGCGCTGATCGCCAGTCGCGCGCTGTACCGCGCCCTCGACGCGGTGCGCGAGACGTGGCCCGACGCGGACCCCGACATCATGCTCGTCCTGCCTGCGCAGGTGCCCTGACTTCACCTCCGGGCGAAGAGGGGCTCCATGGTCCCACGGGCGACGAACAGGTGATTCGGATCGTCCATCAGAGACGCGAAGCCGTACCTGGCGTAGAAGGAACGAGCCGTCTCGTCCTTGGCGTCGACCAGAAAGGCCACCCATGCGATCTCGCTTGCGAGCGACCGCGCCATCGCGTCCAACAAGAGGTGTGCGCCAAGCCCCATCCCTCTGGCCTCGAGGGCGACCGCCAAGCGGCCGAGACGCACTGCAGGGACCGTGGGATAGCGGGGCAGCTTCCGCCGGAGCCGATCGGGCAGCCGATCGAGCTGCACCGAGGCCATCGAGAGGGTGTAGAAGCCGTGGACCGCTTCTGTCCCCCGCTCCTGCGCGACCCAGACCGTCGCCGCATGGCGGCGCGCATCCTGGCTCGCCTGTTCGCGGAAGTAGCGATCAAGGGCCTCGACGCCGCAGCGGAATCGATGCCGATCGTGCCGGCGGTCCAGGGGAACGATCACGCGGCGCTCGCGGGCCGGTTCGCCGCGCATCAGACTCGCTTCGCTCGGTACCGCCCGGCTGCCGCCCGCAGAGCCCGATTCGGCGCGGCCGGCTTCGAGACGGCCTCGACAAACGCGATCTGGTCCCGCTCGGACAGCTCGAGAACGTCCATCTCTCGGATGACGCGCCTGGCTGCGTCAGCGGCTGAACCGACGACGAAATCCGTCAGGCTTTGCCCTTGAATCGCCGCCGCCTTCGCAAGCACCGCCTTGACGCTGGCAGGCACCCGAGCCTCGAGACGTTCCGTCTTCGCCTTTGCTTCACCCGAGCGCATCGTTCGAACGGCTCACAACGACTGAGCGTACGGCCCTATGCCGTACGCGTCAAGCGCCCGGTCCGATGACGCCCCCGATCTTGTCGCCCAGCACCACGCGCCCCGATGGCGCCAGCACGCAAGCGGTGACCTCGGCGTCCGCATCCCACCGCGTCACGCAGCGTCCGCCGGCCAGATCCCATACGCGCAGGGTGCGGTCGCCGCTTCCGGACACCGCCAGGCCGCCCGCGGGCTCCACGGCGAGAGCGCCCGCCGATGCCGAATGCCCTTCGAGACGGCGAAGCTCGGCTCCGCCGGCGAGAGTGCGGATCGAGATGGCGCCGTCCCACCCGCCGGTGAGGGCCCCTTCGCGTCGGGAAGGATTGCCACCGGCCCCAGGGGCAGCCAGGTGCCGTCGACGTTCACCAGACGCCCGAGGCCGTCGAACTCCATCACGATCGACGTTCCCGCTCGCCGGCGGCGCACACCCCCTGGCTCGCCGTCCTCCTCGCCCTCGGCCCGGTGCAGCGTGAACAGGCAACTCCCACCTTTCAGGTCCCACACGCGCAGTGTCTCGTCCAGAGTCAGAGTGGCCAGCTTCCGCCCGTCAGGGTGGATCGCGACTGCGCGGACCGCGGCCCCGTGATCGAGCGTTGCGACGCACGCCCGCTGGCCGATTTGCCACACCCGAACGGTCTCATCCGAGCTGCCCGACACGATCCGATCGTCGTCGGGATGGCAGGCCACGGCGTAGACCGACGCGCCGTGACCCTCGAACGTCCCGAGGGCTGCCCCGCGCTCGACGTCCCACAGGCACAGGGTGGCGTCGGAGCTCGCGGACACCGCCCGTCTGCCGTCCGCGTGGAGCGCCAGGGCGCGCACGGCTCGTCGTGACCGAGCCCGGGCTCGCTGGTCGGAGCCGCACGAGTCAGGTCCCACACGCGAACAGTCCCGTCGTCGCTGGCGGAGATGGAACGGACGCCGTCTGATCGCCAGTCGCGCGCTGTACCGCGCCCTCGACGCGGTGCGCGAGACGTGGCCCGACGCGGACCCCGACATCATGCTCGTCCTGCCTGCGCAGGTGCCCTGACTTCAGAAAGCGGGCACGAGCGACGCGACCTGCCCCACGTCGACGCGCGCGATCGTCGCGCGGGATGCGTCGAGCGCGAAGGGCACGATGCGCACCTGTCCCAGAGCGCGGATCTCGAGCTGGCCCCTGACCGGCGCGCCCCCTTGCCCCGGGCTCGTGCGCGTCACCTCCACCTGCCAGCCACCGATCGGCAGATGGCCGAGCACGAGCCGCTCGCCCTGCTCGGAGTCGGGGTGGCTCGCATCGACCGAGCGCCTTCCGCCCAGCCACGAGAGCCGAACCCCCTTGGGCCCGATGACGCCGAGATCGAGATCGGTCTCGCCCTCCCAGGTCGCCTCCACCACCAGCTCGCCCCGGGCGCCCCGCACCGCGGCCACGCGCCCGGCCTCGTCGAGAACGCGCTCCCTGAGGCCGGCCTCGGAGATCCGGCCGATGAGGCGCTCCGCGACGTCGGGCATTCCGAGCCCCCGCTCGCACCTGACCGCCGCCCCGACCGCGCGGGCGTCGGATGGCGCGAGCTCCGCCAGGGAGACCCGGTGAGCGCAGGCGAGCGTTCCGGCGCCGAACCGCTCGAACGCCTCGGCCAGCCTCCGGTGCAGCGCGGGGTCGTCGGGCACCGCGTCGACCGTGCCCGAGAGCATCCGGACCGCGTCGTCGCGACGCCCTACTCGAGCGAGCGCGTCGGCCAGCGCGACGATCCCTTCGGTGTCGAGCGGATCGCGATCGACCCACGCCTCGGCGAGGGACAGCGCGCGGACGACGTCGCCTGCCCGCGCGAGCGCCTGCACCAGGTCGCGGTGGCGGTCTCGGCTGTCGGGCCGCTCGGCCAGAGCGGCCTCGGCCTCCGAGACGGCGCGGCGGTCGGCCGCACGTACCGGCGCCTCCGCCGCTATCGTCGCCCGGCGCTCCCAGACGCGCCTCATCCAGCGGCCGGGACCCGCAGGTCGGCCACCGAAGGAGGGCGACGCCGCCGGAGGGCTCTCGCGCGGTGCGAGGGGCGGCAAGGGCGGCAGCTCACGCGGAGGCGGAGGGTCCGCCGCGGCCTGGGCCACTCCCTCGTTCGCCATCTGGAACATGAACGGGTAGCTGACGACGACGACTCCGCCGCCCGCGGGGGCCGGGAAGGTCCAGCGCCTGACCGCGCGGGACACGCAGTCCTCGACGGCGCTCGCGCCGATGGTCGACGACGAGATCGTGGAGGACGTCACCGCCCCCGACGGCGAGATGACGAACTGGACCGAGACGCGCCCCGCGAGGTCGGGCCGACCGATCGCTCCGTGCTCGTAGCAGAAACGGATCTCGTTGAGGTGCGAGCGGATCACTCGACGGATCACCTCCTTCGACAGCGAGCCGCGCACCTCGGCCGCGCCGGTCCGGATGCTCGGCACGCTCGAGGCGCGGCCCCTGAGCCCGCCGGCGCCTCGCCCGTAGCCGGCGCCCGTCCCCGAGCCCGCGCCGCGGCCGATCGTGCCTATGTTGCCGAGGCCGAGCGTGCCCTCGCCGGTCCCGCCTCCGCCGCGACCCGTGCCGCGCAGGCCGAGACCACCGTATCCGAAGCTCTCGCCGACCCCGTCACCCATGAGCGCGCCGAGCGCGTCCTGCGAGTCACGGCCCATCGCGGCGGCCGACCCGTGGGCGTCCGGCCAACCGCTCATGGCTTTCGCCAGTCCGAGGCCGCTCGACGTCCCGACGGGCTCGTCCTCCGGGCTCCACGCGGCGACGGGCGCGGTGTGCTCGACGTCGAACGCGCGGAACATCGCCTCGCTCTCGAGGACGATCATCGCGGTGTGCCGCGAGAGCACTCCGTACTGCTTCGACAGCGCGACGATGCGCTCGGGGCCGTCCGCCGGGCCTTCGCGCTCGATGTCCGCGATGGCCCGCTCGGCCCAGACGGCCGGCACGAAGGCGTTGCCCGCAACGTTCGCGGGCTCAACCGCGATCGGCCAGCGGCGCTCGAAGGGCGTTCCAGCGATCCGCCCCCGCAAGATGGCCTCGCCACGGACGGGCCCGGCCAGGCGCGCCGCGATGACGATCTCCTCGCCCGTGCGCAGCGTCGGCAGCCGTCGCGGCGCGACCTCCTCGAGCCCGGGGGGCAGCTCGAGGCTCGGCGCCTCGAGGGACGGACCGTAGGTCGTCTCCAGAACGGCCAGCGCGGCCGTGCCGGCGGTCTCTCCGGGCAGCCACGCGACGAAGTGACCGCGGCCGGCGCGCGCCACGGCGGCCAGCGCCTGCGTATCGGCGTCGCCGCCGACCGCCACCGCCGTGACCGAGACGTCCCTGGCGAGCGCGGCCACCTCGGCCTCGATCGCCGCCAGCCCGCGGTGACCGACGGTCGCCACGCCATCGCCCACGTACACGACGCGAGCAGGCCGGTCCTGGCGCCGCTCGGCGCCGAGGACGCGGGACGCGACTCGCAGGGACAGGGCGAGATTCGAGCTGCCCGCGGGACGCACCGCCGAGAGCCACTGCACGACCTCGGCGGCGCTCGACGCCGACGGCGAGCGCATCCCGCCGGACATGCTGCGGCACTCGGTGTCGCACGCGAGGACGACGACGCGGTCGCGCCGATCCATCTCGGCGACCAGGCGCGCCGCCAGCGCCGCCGCGCGCTCGTATCGCTCGCCGCGCATCGAGTGGCTCGAGTCGACGACGATCGCTACGTCCTCGTGACGGCTCTCGGTCCAGGCTGGCAGCCTCGGCCTGAGCGCGAAGAGCGCCCAGCCCCGAGGGTCGTCCCGGCCCCGATAGGACCACGTCTGCACCTCCTCGAGAGGACCGGGCATCGACCAGTCCACGATGAAGTCGCCCGAAGGCACGAAGTCGTCCTGAGAGAACCTGACGACCGCGCCGGCCCCCGCGCGCTCGACGCTCGCGTCGTAGCCGCGCGCGACGACGGGCCGCGCCGGATCGACGCCGCTCACACGGGCCTCGAGCTCGAAGCGCCCCGCGCGCGCTCCCTCTCCGACCGGTCTCGCCAGCGGGTAGACGAGGCGCCTGCCGTCGCCGCGCGGCGGCAGCATCTGCTCGTACGCCAGGACCACGCGCCGGGAGCCGTGCGCCGGGATCGGGAAGATCCGCAGGGCGAAGCGGCCGCCCGCGCGCCACTCGAGGAGGGCCGGGTCGCGCCAGGGACCGGGCACCCAGATGAACTCCTCCTTGACGCGGCGCTCGGCGACGGGCGTGGCATTTCGGACCACGCCCGCCATGATCTTCGTCCCGCGATCACGCTCGACGATCGCGCCCTCGACCAGCTTGCCGTCGACCTCGAGGGCCAGCCGGACGATGCGGGCATCGGGAGGAAGCGGAAACTCGTACGTCCCGTCGAGCACGTGGGGGCCGTCGTTCGCGAACACCTCCTCGACCTCGGTGCGCGCGACGTTTCCCGCCACCCCCACCGACACCGAGTGGCGCTCGAGCGAGAGGGGGCGCTCTCCGGCGCCTTGCTCGCCGGGACGGCGAGCGCGCAAGACGCCCAGCCCCGAAGGCGCCGCCACCTCGGGGCCGGCCTGGTCGAGCTCGGACCAGCCGAGGCTGGCCGCCACCGACGAGGCGGGGCTCACTCTCACCGCGCCGTCGCCGCTCGCGACGGCTCCCTCCTGCCCGGCGCTCAGCTCGGAGGCCTCCCCGGTCCGCGCTGCCAGCCGCACGACCCCGCGCAGGACGTCGACGTGAGTGTCGTCGTCGGAGACCGTGAGCAGGAACTTGGTGCCGAGGACGTCGACCGTACCGTGCGGCGTGGCGACCGACGCGCGGGGCCCTCGGGCGAGGTGGGCCACGTCCGCGAGCACGACTCCGCGAACGAGCCGGAGGCTGCGCGGCTGGCTCGCGCCGAGCTCGATCTCGGTGTCGCGATCGAGCACGAGGGTCGAACCGTCGGAGAGCGCGAGCCGAGCGTAGGAACGCCGATCGGTGCGGACCGTCGCGCCCGCCCGGACGCTCTGACCCTCGGCCCCGGGCTCGAAGCGGGTGGCGCCGGTCGCTCGCACCTCGATGCCCGAGGCGGCCGGTCCAGCGCGCAGGATCTTGTCGACCCGCGCCGTCAGGACCGAGCCCACGGCGGGAGCTTCGCGGGCCGGCGTCCGCTCCCGGCCTCTGCCGGCCAGCAGGGTCGCGGCTCCCGCGGCGAGGGCGAGCACGGCGGCGGAGGCGAGCGCCACCCGGCGGAGCTTCCGGTCGAACAGGAAGGCGGAAAGGCGGGAAGGTCCACGGGCGGGGTCCGCATGTCGAGCGGCTGCTGCGTCTGGGACGGTTGCGTCGACCTTCTCGACTCCGCCAGTCGCGATGGCGAGGCGAACTGCTCCGACAGCATGCGTCGCGGTGATGCGCGCGCCGCGCTCGTCGCCGCGAGCGGCCTCGACCGCGGCGAGCAGGCGACCGACGAAGGCGTCGTCGGTCTCGAGCCCCTCGCTCGCCCAGCCGACCGCGCGGGCGGCGAGGCGCGCCTCGTGCCGCACGTCGCGGCAGTGGTCGCACGAGGCGAGGTGCTCCGCGTGGCGATCGAGCGCGGCGGGGTCTGGGTCGATGACGGAGGACAGGTCGTCTCTCAGGGCTCTGCAGTCGTCGGGCATCATCTCAGCTCCTCCAGTGGCAGGAGCTCCCTCAACCGTTCCAGGGCACGGCTCGCGCGCTTGCGCGCCGTGGCCTCGTCGATCCCGCAGGCAAGCGCGACCTCGCGGAAGGGCAGCCCCGCGTCGAAGCGCAGGAGGATCACCTCCTGCTCCGACGGACGCAGCTCCGCGAGGGCCGCCCGCACGATCTGGCCGCGATCGCGCGCCTCGACCTCCTCGTCGGGCCGCGCGGGCCCCTCGCCTGCCTCGTAGGCGAGGACGAGACGGCCCTGCCGCCGGGCACGGGTCTCGAGGCGCCGGGCGCAGGTGCGCCGCGCGATCCGGAAGATCCAGGACCGGATCGTGCCCTCGCCGCGGAAACCCTCGAGCCCGGCCGCCGCCTGCAGGAACGTCTCCTGCGCGGCCTCCTCGGCCTCGGGGCGCGACCCGAGCAGCCCCATGCACAGCCGACCGACGCCGGGCCCGAGCGCTCGGGCGCAGATCTCGATCGCTCGTCTGGGGCCGAGCCCACGGATCTCGAGGGCCAGCTCATCCGGCGCGGGCGCCACCGACGGCGACTCGCCCGCCGGAAGGTGCGGAGCCTCCAAGGACAAACGGTTCAGGAGCATCCGCACCTCCAAGTGGCGACGTCCGCCGTTTTTGTGACAGCTCGACACCGGCGATGTTCCCGGGCGTGCTAGGACTCGCGCTCGATGCGGCGCCGCCTCGTACTCGCCCTCGCCCTCGCGATGGGTACGACCGCCTGCGCCGCGATCGACCGGATCTTCCACCCCCGGGCGGGTGGGGCCGCGACCGACGATGTCGAGATCGACGAGCTGGCCGGTGGCGCCAAGCTCGTGGTTCGGCAATCGCGGGGGGCGCCGGTCGTCGCGATCCTCCTGGCCGTCGGGGTCGGCAGCGCCGACGAGGCATCGGGCGAGTCCGGAATCGCGCAGCTCCTCGACGGCCTGGTGCCGGCCCGGATCGAAGCGCAGGTCGAAGCTGTCGGGGGCCGGCTCGAGGCCTGGACCACGCACGACCAGACGATCTTCGAGGTCGTCGTTCCGAAACGCGCCGCAGACCGGGCGCTCGAGCTGCTCGCCGGCGCAGTCCTCGAGCCTTCTCTCACGGCCGATCGGATCGATCAGGAGGTCGGCGTGCGTGTCGCCAGGATCCGGCGGAGCCGTGGCGATCCCGAGCGGCTGGTCGTCGAGCGTCTCTTCGGCGAGGCCTTCCGCGCGCATCCCTACGGTCGTCCCGTCGTCGGGCGGATGGAGACGGTGGCGAAGATCGGCCGGGGGGCGATCGCGCGGTTCCACCGCCGCTGGTACGTGCCGGCGAACATGACGCTCGTGGTCACCGGAGACTTCGATCCCGCCGCGATCCGCGAGAAGGCCGATCGCGCTCTCGGGTCCACGCGGTCCGCTCCCGCGCGGCCGGACCGCCCCGCCGAGCCACCGCAGCGCGCGGCCCGCGTCGCCGTGCTCTCGGACCGCGTCGACGATGCGCGGCTGGCCGTGGGCTTCCGCGTGCCGGCCGCGACCGACCCGGCGTTGCCGGCCCTCGACGTGCTCGCCGCGATCCTGACGGGCCCGAATGGGAGACTCTCTACCGAGATTCAGGCCCGCCGCGGCCTCGCCACGCACGTCGGCGGAACGCTCCACGCGCCCCGGGATCCGGGCCTGCTCGTCCTGACGGCTCGCTGTGCCGCCGCCGACGTCGCGAACGTCCTCGAAGCGATCGCGCGTGAGGCGTTCCGGCTCCGCCACGCGCCGCCCGCGCCGAGCGAGGTCGCCAGGGCGCGCAGAATGATCGAGCGCGATGACGCCTGGCCGCGTGACACGGCAACCGGACTGGCGCGGAAGCTCGGCTGGCTCGCGGCCATCGGAAGCGACCGCTCCTTCGGGGCGCGCTACCGAGCGTCGGTCCGCTCGGTCGGACCTCGCAGCATCCTCGACGCGGCACGGCGCTTCCTCGATCCCCGGAGCCTGACGGTAGTTGCGCTCGTGCCGGAGGGCAGCGGCGGTGGCCTCGATCGGCGCCTGGCAAACGCCGTGACGTCCGCGATCCGCCTCGAGGACGAGCGACATCGCCCTGGCCGGCGCGAGACCCTCGCCGGCGGAGTCCTTCGCGAGACCCTGCCGAACGGGCTGCGAGCGATCGTGCGAACGGAGCGATCGGCGCCGGTCGTCGCCGTCCGGATCGCGCTCGTGGGCGGTGCGGGGGCCGAGAACAGCGCCACCGCGGGGCTGTCGGCGCTCCTCGCCGGCCTGATCGGACGGGCGAGCAGCGAGCAGGAGCAGAGCATCCGAGCCTTCAGCGGCCGCGACTCGTTCGGAATCGACGCGGGCTTTCTCGCCAGCTCGCTCGACGAGAGCCTGGCCCGATCGGTCGATGCACTCCTTCACCCGGCGCTCGATGCCCGGTCACTGGAAGATGGCCGCCAGCGCGCGAGGGCCGAGATCGACGAGGCAACCTCCGACCCGCGCTCGGCGGCGCTCCTCGCCACGGCGCTCTTCGGCTCTCATCCCTACGGCCGCAATCTGTTTGGCCGCCCCGAGGTCGTCGATGGCGCGGATCGGACGCGGCTTCGGTCATTCGCTTCGGCGCTGCTCGATCCGCGGCGGATGGTCGTCGCCATCGCCGGAGACGTGGATCCCGAGCGCGCGCTCGCGCTGATGCGCGACCTCGTGGGCGGCCTTCGCCCGGCCCCGGAGCCCGTGGTCCCCGTCGCCGAGCCGCCGCCGCCGCCCTCGTCGCGAGCCGTGACGGCTGCGCGCCACGGCCGCGAGGCCGAGGTCGCCATCGGCTTTCTCGGCGTCCGATGGACGGACCGCGACCGCACCGCTCTCGAGGCCCTGGCGTCGATCCTCGAGAGGAGGCTTCGCGGCCTCCTGTCCGACCGCGGCCTCGCGTTCCGCACCTCGGTCTCGACCTTCGCCGGGATCGACCCCGGCCTCGTCGCGATCGCGGCCACGGTCGCGCCCGAGAACGTGGACGCCGCGACTGCCGCGATCCTCGCCGAGCTAGGCACCCTGCGAGCCGCCGGCCCTTCCTCCGACGAGCTCCGATGGGCCCAGACCCGCCTGCACGCCTCCCACGCGTCCTCGCTGGAGGGCGCGCCCAGGGCAGCCGCTCGACTCGCGATGGCGGAGCTCCTGGAGGGCGGCGCTGAAGAGGTCTGGCGCACCCCTGCCCGGATCGACGCGCTGACCACCGGGGAGCTCCGTCGCGTCGCACAGACCCGCCTCGCCGACGGTCACCAGGTCGTGGCGGTCGTCAGACCGGACCCGGTTGCGGGGCCCTGAACCCTACCCGATCATCTCGCGGACGAGCTGGCCGAGGGTGCGGATGGCGCGGTCGATGGGCTCGGACCAGGGGTAGCCGCAGTTGAGGCGGATGAAGCTCGCGAAGCGCTCGCGCACTGAGAAGATGGGACCGGGGGCGATGCTGATGCCGCGCTCTAGGGCGCGCTCCTGCAGGTGGAGCGCGCTCGCGCCGCCGGGCAGCTCCACCCAGAGGACGAAGCCGCCCGCGGGCCGCGAGATGCGCGTGCCTTCGGGGAAGCCGTCGTAGACCGCGTCCGCGAAGGTGGCGACCTGGGCTGCGAGGCGGCGCCGCATCGTGCGCAGGTGATGGTCGTAGCCGCCGCTCCGCAAGAACTCGGTGATCGCCATCTGGGGCAGCGTCGGGCACCCGACCGTCTGCACGAACTTGAGGCGCTCGACCGCCTCGAGGGCACGGCCTGGCGCAGTCCAGCCGACGCGGTAGCCCGGCGCGAGCGTCTTCGAGAAGGACGAGCAGAGCATCACCAGGCCGTCGCGGTCGAAGGCCTTCGCGGGGCGGGGTCTGGGGCCGTCGAAGTACAGGTCGCCGTAGATGTCGTCCTCGATCAGGGGCACGCCGGCGCGGGCCAGCATTCGAACGAGGCGCTCCTTGCAGTCGTCGGGCATGCGCGCCCCGACCGGGTTCCCGAAGCTCGGAAGCGACAGGCAGGCCGCGATTCGCTGGCCCTTCGAGACCTCCTCGAGGACGTCCAGGTCCATCCCGGTCCGCGGGTTCACGGGGATCTCGATCGCCCGGAGCCGCATCGCCTCCACGAGCTGCACCATGCCGTAGTAGATGGGCGACTCGACGGCGATGGCGTCGCCCGGCCGCGTCACGGCCATGAGGCAGAGCTGCACCGCCTCCATCGCGCCGTTCGTCGTCACGAGGTCGTCGGCGCCGATGTCGCAGCCGGCCTCGACGGCGCGAAGGGCGATCTGCTGGCGGAGCGGTGGGTAGCCTGGCGGCGGGTCGTAGGCGACCCCGCTTCCTCCGGCGCCCCGCGCTATCGCGGCGAGCATCCGGTTCAGGCGGTCGGCCGGAAACAGCTCGGGGCTGACGACCGCGGTCCCGAGCGGGACGATCGACGGGTCGCGCACGGCCCTGTAGAGGGCGCGGATCCGGTTGCCGAAGCGCACCTTCGCGGCGGCCGTGGCCACCCGTGGCGCCCGCGGTTCGAGCGCCTCGGCCCGCCTCAGGGAGCGGACGTAGTGGCCGGACTGCGGGCGCGCCTCGATCCGGCCCCGGGACTCGAGGTGCCGGTAGGCCTCGACGACGGTCGCCACGCTGACGCGCTCGCGCCGCGACATGCCGCGGACCGAGGGCAACCGGTCGCCGGGCCGGAGCGTCCCCCGATCGATGAGCGACTCCACTCGCGCGGCGACTCGTTCGTACAGGAGGCTCGCTTCCATGCAGCACAGTCCTAACAGGGACACACTGTACTGGTCAAGATCAGGGTCAACTGAATCTGTACAGGTACGGGCCCCGGCCCCATCATTCGGCGCATGCGCTCGCGACTCTTCCTCGCGTTGCTCGCGGTCTACGTGATCTGGGGCTCGACGTACTGGGCCATCACCGTCATGCTGCGCACGCTTCCCCCGCTCGCGACCTCCGGCCTGCGCTTCCTGGTGGCAGGGGCGATCCTCGCCGGCGTCCTGCGCGCCCGCGGCGCGCGGTGGCCCTCGGCGCGGGAGTGGGGCGGGGCAGCGCTCGTGGGAGTCCTGCTGTTGAGCGTCGGCAACGGCATCATCGCCTGGAGCGAGCAGTGGGTGTCCTCGAGCCTCGCGGCGATCGTGGTCTCGACCGTGCCGCTGTGGGTCGCGGTCTTCTCCACGGCGATGGGCGAGCCGGCGTCGCGCCGCGACTGGCTGGCGCTCGCGGTCGGGTTCGGGGGAGTCGTCTGGATGAACGCGGGCGGCGAGATCCTCGCGTCCGGCCCCAAAGCGTTCGTCATCGTGCTCTCGCCGGTCGCCTGGGCGCTGGGATCGATCGCCGCCCGCCGCGTCCGTCTGCCGGCCTGCGCGATGTCCACGGCCGCGCAGATGCTCGCGGGCGGCGCGGCGCTCTTCGCGGTCGGTGTCGGCGCCGGCGAGCGCTTCGTGCAGGTCCCCAGCGCGGCATCGGTCGCGGCGCTCGCCTACCTGACGGTCTTCGGATCGATCATCGGCTTCACGGCTTTCGGGTATCTCCTGCGCAACGCCCGACCGGCGCTCGCCACGAGCTATGCCTACGTCAACCCCGTGATCGCGGTGGCGATCGGCACGGTGCTCGGCGGCGACCGCCCGGCCGTCCACACCCTGTTTGGTGGCGCGGCGGTGGTCGCGGCGGTCGTGCTGCTGTCTCGGGCCCGCGCGAGCGCACCCCGCGCCGTCGCTTCGCGGCCCGCGGAGGCGTGCAGACCGGCCGTCGGCCTCGGTCCCTTGGCGCGACAGGCGCGTCAGGGAGGGTGAACGACGCTGGCCGGCTGGTCAGATGCAGAAGGACCAGCGGTCGGGCGCGCCCTCGACGGGCTGCGCGGGGACGGGCAGGATCTTGCGGTAGCGCTGTCGCCCCTGCCCGCCGGCGAGCTCGATCCGGAACCACTCGCGGTCGCCATGGCGCTCGTGGCCGAGCAGCCGCGGTCGGGCGCCCTCCAGCACCACGGGTGCCAGGAAGACGATCACCGAGCCCTGCACCACGCGATCGAAGCAGTAGAGGTCGGCCACGGCCCTGACGTTCGAGGCGATTGCCGGACCGTCGTTCCGATCGACCGCCTCGCGGAGCGCGCCGAGGACCGACACGAGCCGCCCAGCGAGGTCGCCCTGCGGCGCGCCCTCGGCCCTGTCCACGATAGTGGCCGAGCCCTGGGTGGCAAGCGCCGCGATCCTGTCGCCGAAGAGGTGGGAGGGAAACGGTCCCTCGGGCTCCTCCCAGCTCCCGTCGGCACGACGATGCCGGAACATGACCTGCGTGTTGTCCGTCGTCGTGGCCGTCCAGAAGAGCAGCGCCTCGTCCCGATCGCCGCTCCAGCGAATCAGCGGGATCATCGTCCAGCCACGAGTCACCGCGCGCTCGGTCGTCAGATCCTCCAGCCTTCGCGACGAGGGCGGCGAAGGGACGGCGACGTGCGGCGCCTGCGCGGTTGGCCTCGAAGGGACCACGACGACCGGCGCCGGCGCGGCCGCGGAGGCGGCTCGCTCCTCGACCCTTGCCGTGGAGGCCGCAGCCGTTCGCATCGGACGCTCCGGCGATGCGCAGCCAAGGCAGAACAGGAGGCCAATGGTGACAGGCGGTCTCATCCAATCCAACCGTCCGGGATGACGTCGGGGTCGAGGTCCCTGAGGCCGCGGTGGAGGAGTCGGAGAAGCGCGCCGGTGGCGGCCGGGACCGGCCTTCGCGCCTCGGCGGCGCGTTCGAGCCCGGCGATCGCGGCGAGCGTCTCGCGGCGGCCGAGACGCGCGAAATCGGGCGCCTCGAGCCCCACCGCGCGGAAGCCGGCGTCGATCGCGCGCGTGTGCTCGCGCGCGAACCGCGGCGCGACGCTCTCGCGGAAGAAGAGAAGGCGCAGCGCGAGCTGCTTCTCGGACTCCAGCTCCCGACGCCGCTCGGGCGTGGTGTCGGGATGCTGGAGGATCTCCTGGATCCTGTCGTACACGAAGCGAAGCGGGCCGTTGTGCGGGTCGGCGACCTCCGAAGCGCCGCGCGCGAAGGACTGGAGGGTGGGCAAGAGCCGGGCGTGATCGCGCTCGAGGCGCTCGACCGGAGGGCGCGGGCGCCGCTCGACCGTTCCCGTGCGCTCGCTCCAGACGGCGACGTTCTCGGCCTTGCGCGCTGTCCCCAGACGCGCCGGGTCGATCGAGTCCGCGCGGCCGCGCGTCGCGCGCTCCCACACACGCTGGTGCGCCACGGCGCCGGAGCCGCTTCCTGGAGCCGAGCCCCGATAGGTCCAGAGCGTCCTCAGGTTCGGGAACGCGATCTGAAGCGTGCTCATGCTGGTCGCCGAATAGCACGAAGCGACGTGCAGGTCTTCGACTCTCGCCGCGCCGGCGGGTAGGGCGGCGGCGAGCCTGGCGATCGAGGTGAACCTCAGCTCGTTCTCGGTCCCTCCCCACATGTTGAGCCCGCTGCCGTGGCCGGACAGCACCAGGCGCGACGGCGTGGCCGCTCCGCGCTCGGCGCGGGCCCACTCCTGGGCGAGCTGGGCAAGCGGCACCCGCTCGGCGCGGAAGGAGCTCTGTAGGACCTCCCTCACGTCCGCTGCCTGCTGTGGTGGCAGCCCGAGCCCGTCCACGAAGGCCGCGATCTCTTCCGGGCTCTCGAGGCCGGGCTGGCTGGCGGGACGGTAGGTCACGCGCGCGCGCCTGGACAACTCCTCGGCCTCGAATCGATTGGAGGGGTTGAGCCCGACGAAGAAGACGTCGTCGTTCGGACGGGCGCCAGCCTCTCGCGCGTCGGCGGCTCGGCGCCGCAGACCGTCGGCCTCGGCGAGATCACCAACCGCCGCCACGGCAGCACCGGTCGAGCGCCAGCCACCGTTCCAGCGCAGCCGGAGCGAGTCGGCGTCGCCGTCCCGATCGCGTCGATCGATCGCGTCGAAGAGCGCCGAGGCCTCCTCGTCGCCCGCGATCTTGCCATCTTCGTCGAGATCCGCGGCCTCGAGGTCGACTCCCCGGAGCCGTGGGTCCTCCTTGGCCTCCTCGACGGCGATCCAGCGGTCCTCGAGCTCGCGCACGAGCTCCGTGCGCCCCAGACGTGCGGTCATGCGTTCCTCCGGCGGTGTGGGCGCGTTGTCGGCGGAACGGCCGATTGGTTGCGTCATCACGCGGTGAGAACTGCAAGTCTCGAAACGAGTCGCAGCGTGGACTCGAGACAACGGCCGAATACGGGTGTTTCCGGCGGTCCCGAGGGATCGCGCTTTGCACGAGGGCGGAGTCGTGAGTCACGATCCTAGAGCAGTGCTGGTCGCGCTGGTCCTGTTCGTGGGCTGCACCGAGTCGAAGGTCGAGGCCGACGCCGGCAGGGTGGAGGACGGCGGCTCGGGCGACGGCGGCGACACCGACGCGGGCTCCCGTGCCGACGAGGAGGCGCTGATCGACCAGGCGCCGAGCATCGACCGTATCGAGCTGGTGGAGACGGCGTCACGGAGCGGCTGGACCGTCGAGCATTTCCGGAACAGGGCGTACACGTGCGGCCACGCTGGCTACCAGACGTTCACGATCGCCTACCCGACCGACCTGGCGAAGGACGAGAAGCGCCCCCTCTGGACTCGCATGCACGGCGGCGGCACGGGCGCCTTCCTGGCCGACGGCTCGTACGAGCCGCCCGAGTTTCATCCCGGCAGCCTCGACGAGGAAGGCCGCAACCTCGCCGCCCTTCTGACGGAGACCGGGCTCGTGGCGAAGGTTCGAGCCCGGCCCGAGCGGTTTCGCTTCCTCATGCCCTCGATGTGCGACCACGACATGTACTCGGGCGTCGGTCTCCCCGAGCCCCATGACCCCCATCAGCCGGACGAAAACGGCGAGCCACGCGCGGCGGATGGCCTCCTCGCGACCAGGGCGGCCGTTGCCTACGCGCTGGCCGAGGTCTCGACCTCGCACCTGTTCGTCCACGGAACCAGCGCGGGGTCGGCGGGCGCGTTCTCGCTCTCCTACTCGCTCGAGCGCGCGGGCCTCCGCGTCAACGGCGTCGTCAACGATTCCGGCGTGATCGACGACGCGGTCGCCGATGTCGAGGCACAGGTCGGCGATACCGGAACGTGCCAGAACGCCGAGCCCGCCGAGTTCTTCCAGCTCCTCGCCGCCAAGGTCGGGCCGCTTGTCGGCGACCCCTGGTTCTCGCCCGCCGCGCTGGTCGCACGCGGCGAGGCGACCTTCCCGATCATGCACGTCTGGGATCACGGGGACTACGGATGCTGCGGCGACGCCCTCGTCACCTACACGGACGAGGAGGGCGCCGAGCGATCGATGGCCGCCTGCGATCGCGTGCACGGCGCCCTCGCGACGGCGATCGACGAGGTGAACCCAGGAGGAGCGTCAGAGAACCTCCGCACGTGCGTGACCTGGGACATGCCCGACCCGAGCCTGAACAGGCCGTGCAACCGGCACTCGCCGACGAAGTACGACGCCGCGGAGAACGACCCGTACGGCGACACCGACGACGGCGGCGCCGATTACAATGAGCTAATCGTCGAGTGGGTCGCGGACAGGCTCCGAGAGCCTCCCGCGGTGCACTGATCGAGCACCACGGGCTCCTCGTTGCCGCGGTCATTCCGGCCAGCAGACCGTCACGCCCTGGAGCGTCCCGTTGCAGGCGTAGCCCGGCCGGCAGGGCGCGTCGGGCCCGCAGCGACGCAGGCACATCCCGCCCCGGTCGTCGGCCTCGACGCAGGCACCCTCGGGGCCGCATTCCTCCGAAGCGCCGCAGGGAGCCGTGCAGTAGCCCTCGGGCCAGTCGAGGCAGTCGGCCATCGGAGGCGAGCGGCAGTCGGTCGGGGTCCGGCAGGGCGCCCCGACCCGCCCGTCGCAGCCGGCCAGGAGCGCGAGGAGCGCCAACGGGAGTAATCGCATGCCCCTATATCGGCGAAGTTCGCGATCCGTTGCCTGCCCGGGATATGATTCGTGCTGGATGCGGTCGGTCGCCGTACTTTTATCGCTCGTCCTGTCATGCGGCCCCGGCGGCCGGGGTGGCGACGGCGACTCCGACGCGGACGGCGATGCCGACGCGGACGGCGACGCGGACGGCGACGGTGGCGCCGACGCCGACGCCGATTCCGACGCCGATTCCGACGCCGATTCCGACGCCGACACCGACGGCGACGCCGATTCCGACGCCGACGGCGACGCGGACTGCGGCGGCCAGGGCTCGGTGACCGCAGGCGCTGGCGACCGTTTGCTCCTGCGCGGCACGGTGGTGACGCCCGACGAGGTGCTGCCGGATGCCGAGGTGCTCATCGAGGGGAACGCGATCGCGTGCGTCGGCGACTGCGCAAAGGACGCCGGGGACGCGACCATCGTCGAGACGGCAGGAACGATCTTCCCGGGCCTCGTCGATGCGCACAACCACGTCGAGTACAACTGGCTTCCTCCGTGGCAGCCGCCGAGGCTATACACGAACCGCGGCCAGTGGCAGGCGAGCGACGAGTACGCCGAGTTCATCCGCCCGTTCCGCGACGACGACGGCGAGTCGACCTGCCCGATGTCGAAGTACGGGGAGATCCGGGCGCTGGTCGGCGGCACGACCACGATCCAGGGCACGCCGCTGCGCCGCTGCATCCAGGGGCTCGTGCGCAACGTCGAGCACGCCGACGGCTATTCGGGTCTCGGCGACGATCACACGCGCACGAACGTTCTCGGCGTCGACACGGTGGGCGGCGAGGACGCCGCAGACATCAGGGCGGAAATGGACTCGGGCGAGACCACGGCATACGTGATCCACCTCGGCGAAGGCCTCGACGAGACCAGCCGCGCGGAGCTCGACGACCTGGTCGCCCTCGACCTGCTCACGGCCGCCACGGTCGTGATTCACGGGACGGCCTTCGGCGAAGAGGAGTGGGCCCTCATGGCCCAGGCCGGCGCGAAGCTCGTCTGGTCGCCGAGGTCCAACCTGGTCCTGTACGGCGACACGACCGACGTCCCCGGCGCGCTCGACGCGGGCGTCACGGTCGCGCTCGCGCCCGACTGGACGCCGTCGGGAAGCCCTTCGATCCTGCAGGAGCTCCGCGCGGCCGACGAGCACGACGACGATGCCTGGGGCGATGTCCTGTCACCCAGGGATCTCGTCCGGATGGTGACGGCCGATGCCGCTGCGGTGCTCGCGATCGAGGACCAGGTCGGAACGATCGCGCCCGGTCTGCGCGCCGACCTCACGGTCGTCGGCTGCACGGCCGGCGACCCGTATGCGGCCCTGGGCCAGGCGCGTCTCGGCGACGTGCGTCTGGTCCTCGTCGACGGCGTGCCCCTGTACGGCGACGAGGACCTGATGGAGTCGACGCCGCTTCAGTACTGCGAGCCGATCGAGATCTGCGGCGTGCAGAAGTCCATCTGCGTCAAGAGCTCGGAGGACCCGGCGGACCAGCACGACCAGACCATCGCGGACGTCGAGGCGGCGCTCGCCGCCGCGGACCTGGAGGTCTGGGCCCTGTCCCAGTGCGACTGACCGGGAGCGGACCCGGGCCGGTGCTAGAGTGCGGCCTGCTTGAGCCGCCAGGGCCTCGACGTCGTTCAGATCCTCGTCAGCCTCGCCGCAGTCGGTCTGGTCGTCGTGGGCTGGAGGTGGCGCCGTAACGCGGGGCGCGACCGCAAGCTGACGGGAGCGTGGCTGGTCCTCGCTGTGATCGCCGCGCTCGCCCACTATCGCTTCTCGCTCGACGCGATCGTGCGGAGCTACGACTCCTACGACCTCGTCCACTACTACCTGAACGCGAAGTACTTCCGCGAGCTCGGGTACACGCGGCTGTACCAGGCCTGCGTCGTCGCCGACATGGAGGGACGGAACCGCTTCGGCTCGTTCGTGTCGATCCGCGACCTGTACGACCAGAAGGTCCGCGGTCCGAGCGCGCTCGAGGAGATCCGGGAGCACCCCGAGCGGGTCAAGCGCCGCTTCTCAGCGGGCCGCTGGCGCGAGTTCGTCCGCGACTTCCGGGTGCTCGACTCGCGACTGCGCAAGAGGACGTGGCGCCGGATCCTCGTGGACCGCGGCTACAACGCGACGCCGACCTGGCACCTCGTCGGCCGCTCGCTCGCGTCGCTCGTTCCGGCGAGCCACCTCAAGTGGCTCTGCCACCTCGACACGCTCCTCGTCGCCCTCATGTTCCTCGCCGTCGCGCGGGTCTACGGGCTGCGCGCGATGGCGATCGGCGTCACCTGGCTGGGCATCTCCTTCTCGACGCACTGGCCGGGTGTCGGCTGGGCGCTCTTGCGCTACGACTGGCTCGCGGCCTCGATCGCGGCCGCGTGCCTCGTCCGCAAGGAGCGATGGGCGACCGCGGGCGCGCTCCTCGGCTACGCCACCCTCGTTCGCGTCTTTCCCGGCGTCCTCCTCCTCGGGATGTTCGTCAAGGGCGCGCACACCCTCCTGGCCGAGCGCAAGCTCGACCGTGGCGCGGTGCGAATGGCGGCGGGCTTCCTCGCCGTCGTGCTTCTGGGCGGCGCGCTCACCTGGCGGGTCCTCGGCAGGGAGCACTTCGACGCCTTCCGCCATGACCTCGAGGTCCAGCTCGCGCCCGAGAACCTGAGCGTCAACCGGATGGGCGTGGCCATCGCGCTCGCCTACCGCGGCGAGACGAGCGCCCAGGAGCTCGGGTCCGGTGGCCGGCCAGCACGTTACGCGGCGGCGGGCCGGATGGGCCCGGCCCGGACCGCCATCGGCCTCGTCGCGCTCGCGCTCCTGGCCGTCTCGTTCTTCCCGCGACGCTCGCCCCTGCCCGCCCGCCGGGACGACGATCTCACCCAGCTCGGCTTCCTCGGCTTCGGGCTGCTCCTGACCGCATCCTTCTACTACTGGACGCTGCGCGTCGCGATGGTCGTCCTCCACGCCCGCCACGCCGCGCTCTCCCGATGGGACGCGATCGGCCTCGCCGTGCTCTTCGGCCTCGAGGCCTACTCGGCGGTCTTCGAGCTCGCCTTCGAGTTCCGGTACGGCCTGACCGCGAGCCTCTCGCTGCTCGTGTCGCTCTACTGCCTGGGCGTGTGCGTCATCCGCTTCCGCGCCGCCCGTCGATGCGCGGATTGACCGGGGTTCGCCATTTCAGCTAACACTTTGCCGCTCCGATGACGGGAGCTCCGAGCAGGCGATCGTCGTAGGCGAGCCGAGGACGCAGCTCGAACGGGACGGTGAGCCGATCAGGTGGTGATTCCGGACGGCCCGAGCAGACTGGGCTCCCGAGTGCCTGGTATCATGCGCGCGATGAGCGAGTTGGTGGGGACGGTCCTCGGCGGCAAGCTGAGGCTCGTGCGGCGTCTCGGCTCGGGCGCGTTCGGGGAAGTGTACGAGGCAACTCACGTCCAGGGCTACGGGCGTCGCGCCGTCAAGATCCTCAAGCACGAGTGGCTCCACCACGCCGACGTCGTCGGGCGGCTGCGCCGGGAGGGAAAGCTCGCGGCGTGCATCGAGCACGCCAACATCTGCGAGGTCCTGGACCTTGGCCTGACCGATGACGGCCGGCCCTACCTCGAGATGCCCCTCCTCGGCGGCGAGGCCCTGTCGTCGGTCATCGAGCGGGGTCCGCTGCCGGTTCGGCGTGCTCTGAGCGTGATCGCTCAGATCCTGGCGGCAACCGCAGCAGCGCACGGCGAGGGAGTCATCCACCGCGACCTCAAGCCCGACAACGTGTTCATCACTCGTCTCGGCCACGTGGAGGACTTCGTCAAGGTGCTCGACTTCGGGATCGCGAAGGTCCTCGGCACCGGGCGAATCCGCGCATCCGGCAAGCTCACCGAGACGGGCCAAACAGTCGGCACGCCCATCTACATGGCGCCGGAGCAGCTCAGAGGGCTGTCTGCCGATGCCCGCGTGGACATCCACGCCTGTGGGGTCATCCTGTTCGAGATGCTGACGGGCTCGGTCCCGTACTCAGCCGGCTCGATTCACGAGCTATACGCGAAGATTCTGACCGAGCCCTTCCCGCGGGCGACCGCGTTTCGGCCTGACATCCCGGCCGCCGTCGAAGCCATGGTGCTTCGGGCCACCGCGAAGGATTTGGAATCGCGTTACCCGTCCGCGGACGTGATGCGCGCCGTGGCGCTCGCACTGCTCGTCGAGCCCGCCGTGCCACCCCGGGGCGCACCCCGAACCGACAGCGACGGTGGGCGGCGCTTCGGCGTCTCGGCCGAGGCGCCTACAGAGCGGTCCGCCGCACCTTTCGTCCCGACCCGCGCGGGCCTCGGCCCCGGCGGGAACTCACGGGACCTCGCGGCGCTCGTCGGGCACGAGCTGGCAGGGTTCCGGGTCACCGACCTCCTGGGTGCGGGTGCGATGGCGGTCGTCTTCCGCGCGGAGAACCTGCTCAATCCCGCAATCGTCCGGGCGCTCAAGGTCGTGCGACCGGCGCTCGGCGGCCGTCGCGATGTCGCGGTCCGGCTGAGGCGCGAAGCCGAGATCCTCGAGCGCCTTCAACACCCGAACGTGGTCCGCTTCTTCGGTTTGCGGACGGAGCGTTATGGCGCCGAGGATCTCCTGATCATGGAGCTCGAGCTGCTCGAAGGCGCTCCGCTGGGATGCGTGCCTGCCGGATCGGGGCAGGCCGCGCCGGTGCGCGATGCGGTTGACTGGATCCGGCAGGCGGCCCAGGGAGTGGCTGCCGCACACTCGTTGGGCGTTGCGCACGGCGACCTGAGGCCGGACAACCTCTTCTTGACGCTCGCAGGGGCAATCAAGATCCTCGACTTCGGGATCGCAAGAGCCGTGGACGACGCCGACAGGGCTTCGGCGGTAGCCGTCGAGAGTGGCGTTTCCGGGTCCCCTGGCTACATGGCCCCGGAGGTCTGTAACGGCGGCGTGCCCGGGACGGCCGCGGACGTTTACGCCCTGGGACTTTCGCTGTACGAGCTCCTCCTCGGGCATCACCCGTTCGTTCCGTCCGATGGGCCAAGGCCCTCATCGCTGCAGATGATGCGGATGCAGGTCGAGCGCGCACTCCCCGCGATCGGGGCCGGCCGAAGCGACGTGCCCGCGGTGCTCGAGGAGGTAGTTGCGCGCGCGACACACAAGGATCCGGCCACGCGGTACCAGTCGGCCGATGCCCTGGCCTCCGCCCTCACAGCCTGTCGCGATGTGGTGGTCGCCCCATCACCGCCAGCCACCCGGATCCGCTGGAGCGGCGCGCCAGCCGATCGCGCCCGGCAGCCTGTCGCTGGCGCCACACTTTCAGACCGCCCAGCGATGTCGAGCGACACGAAGGCGGTCTCGCCACCGCCGGCCACCCAGGCGGTGGACCACGTCACCACGCCACGACGTGGATGGTCTTCGAGCTGGCGCCGCCCGGCTGTGATCGCTCCCGCGGCACTCGTCGCCGCGATCGTGGCCGTCCTCGCCGGGTGGGTCCTGCCCGGCCGGTCGGACCCTGCCGCCGTCCTTCGTGAAGACGCCCGAGCAGCGCGGCTCCGGAAGCAGGCGTGCGACGGCGGGGAGATGACGGCTTGCAGTGAGCTCGCCGTCTCTTACCAGGGTGGTCGCGGAGTGGCCCGCGACGCGGGCCGAGCGGGCCGGCTTTACGAGAAGGCCTGCCAGGGTGGTGTCGAGGCGGCCTGCTACTACCTGGGGGGTCTGTTCGAGGGAGGTGACGGCGTTGCGCGTGACCGGGCGCGAGCGGCCCAGCTCTACGAACGGGCCTGCAACGACGGGGAGATGCGCGGGTGCAGCCGGCTTGGTTGGCTGCTCCTCCATGGTAACGGCGTGCCGCGTGACGAGGCTCGAGCCGCGCGGCTCTTCGAGCGGGCGTGCACCCACGCCGACATGGCAGGTTGCGGTCTCCTGGGCGACGCGTACGAAGGCGGCGAAGGGGTGGCGCGTGACGACGCGCGGGCGGCGCGGCTTCACGAGAAGGCGTGCCGTGGGGGCGACATGACCGCTTGCAAGTATCTTGGGGGGGCGCGCTTCTACGAGCAGGGATGCAGAGCTGGGTGCAACGCGGCTTGCAGGGTCCTCGGGAAACTCCACCACCGTGGCAGCCACGTGCTGCAGGACGACGCGCGAGCAGCGCGACTCCATGAGCAGGCGTGCAACGGGGGCGAGATCGCAAGCTGCAACAACCTAGCCTTCCTGTACCAGGAGGGCCTCGGGGTCGTCCGCGATGCCGCCCAAGCGGCGCGGCTTTTCGAGCAGGCCTGCAATGGAGGTGTGATGGCGGGTTGCCGCCACCTAGCCTTCCTGTACCGGGAGGGCCTCGGGGTCGTCTGCGACGATGCCCGAGCGGCCCAACTCTACGCGCTGGCGTGCGATGGGGGTGATTCGCGGGGTTGCTACGGTCTCGGCTTGCTCTACCTGGAGGGCCGCGGCGTCGTGCGCGATGATGCCCGAGCGGCGCGGCTCTACGAGCAGGCGTGCAATGGCGGGGAGGCGGCCGGCTGCACCTACGTCGGCGTCCTCTACCTGGAGGGCCGCGGCGTCGTGCGCGATGACGCCCGAGCGGCGCGTTTCTACGAGCAGGGGTGCAATGGCGGGGAGATGGCCGGCTGCGCGAATCTCGCCGACCTCTACGCGGAGGGCCGCGGCGTCGTGCGCGATGAGGCCCGCGCGGCGCAGCTACGAGGAAAGGCGCAGATACCCGCTGAGGGCGTCGACATCCGTCCGCTAGCTGAACGGCGAGAGCAATTCGGCGAAGATCCCAACGTGGCCTTCTTGATCGAGGCGGCCGGACCCGATGGCAGAATCAGCCTGGAGGAAGCCGAGCAACTGATCGCAGGAGTCCGGGCGCAAAACCCCACTTTTCAGCAAGACCCTCGTGTGTTTCTGCTTAGCGCCCAAGAGATGGTGCGCGACCTGGTCGGGGGAAGGACGACCCAACAGGATCTGGGTTCGGAGTAGAAGCATTCGCGAAGGGAAAGCGCCGTGGGGGGCCCTCGAGCCACGTCGCACCGCTCGCTGGGCCACCGCCGTCCAATGGGCTACCGTGGCGGTCGTGACGCTTCGGCGCATCGCCTGGCCGCCTGACTTCCCCGACGTCATCGTCCACACGACCGTGGCACGTCGAGACGCGCACCCCGACTACGCGGCGGCAAAGGCGGGCGTGAGAGTTGCTGCCGTTCGCCTCGCCTGCGCGCTCCTGTCCGATGCGGCCGTCGCCAAGATCCGAGATGCCCTTGCCGGCCAGCAGCCAACCATTGTCCCCGTCCGCGCCGTCGAGACCACCGGAATCAACTTGATCCCCGACGCTATGGCGCACGAGCTTGGGCAGCGTCTGGGGCTCACCGTAACGACCGAGATCGCCCAGACCAATACGGTCGGTCACACGCGGGCGAGCGGCTTTCACCGGCTGGCCTTCCAGCCGACTTTTACCGGCGGCGTGCTGCCGGGGCGCCTGTACGTCCCCGTCGACGATCACGTGGGGCTCGGCGGTACCCTGGCCAACCTCCGGGGGCACATCGAGAGCCAGCGCGGTCGAGTCGTTCTGGCGACGACGCTGAGCGCCAGCCGGCGGAGCGAAGTCCTTGCGCTTCGATCCGAGACGCTTCAAGCTCTGCGGGAGAAGCATGGCGAGCCCCTCGAAGAATACTGGCGGCGCCACTTCGGCTTCGGGCTCGAGGAGCTCACGGAGGCCGAGGCAGGCTACCTCCTTCGCACCCCGTCAGTTGACGCCATCCGAGATCGAATGGCTGATGCTGGAAGGCAGGGAATTCCAGGAACAGTACGGCCGGATCAAGGCCACGGTCGTGGTCGGCCATGACGCCGAGGAGACGCCGGTGGAGATGCCCGAGCCGGCCCGCGGGTAGTCCGGGCACATGGGGACGGCCCGTTTCAGCTCTGACCTCAAGTCGTCCTGCGCGAGGCCACGCCCACCGCGTTCTGCGTGGACGTGCCCCTCGTGGAGGTGAGCGGCTCGGGCTGGAGCTCCGGGAGTCCTCCGCTAGAGGCCCACCGGTCACAGCCAGGATGCCGCCGAAGTCGAGGTCGTTCGTGACGATGGTCTCGCCCCGCTCCCTGGCGTGCTCGACGATCGCCTCGTCGCTTGCGGTACCAAGAGCCCGATCGCGAGCGTGAGTGGCGGAGAGGCCAGCGGCCCGCCGCGATCAGCGTCACCAGCGCCTCCAGCTTCTGCTCCAGAGCGTAGCCGCGCCGGCGCTGCGGTTGCGGCAGCTTGGAACCTGCCAGCTCGTCCACACCCAGCGCCCGCATCATCTCAACGGCGAGGGGCAGCCCGGCCCGAGCGGTGACGTCCTCTCGCTTCGCCTGTTCCAGCACGAACGGAGGATACCCTGCCGACCGTCCTGCCGCGGTCGCAACCCCCGAGAGCGGACGGCGATCGTGGTTCCCCCGGACCGAGGCGGAACAACACGGGCACGCGGTTGTCTATCCTCGGCCCATCGCTGCCAGAAGCCGATGCGCACAAGCCAAGGAGGGTCTCGATGCGGGCAAGATGTCTTCTCTCGGGCGCCGGCTGCTTCGTCGTCCTGATCGGCGGTGTGGCGGGTTGCCAGCAGAGCTTCGATGACGGGCTCTTCGTGATCTGCCAGAGCCCGATCGAGGCCCGAGCCGAGGTCGACCCGGCCGGGGACCCCGCCGCCAACGCCGCAGCCGCCTCGCGGTGGATCGCGAGCCAGGTCGACAACCAGGAGGCACGGGCGTTCTCCGCGAGCCTCGCCCCCTTGCCGCCGGACGAGAAGGCCGCACATGTCCGTGAGGCCGCGACGCGAATCGGGCTCGATCGGTGTCCGGTCGCCGACGTCTGGGAGCCGGCGGACATCAACTCTGCGACGGGGACGCCGCGCGGTCGTCAGGCGAGGCAGCTTGCGGTGGTCGATCCGTGAGGCCCCGGCTATCGACGCCGGCGCTTCTTCGGACCGAGCGCCCGCTTCACGCCGCGCATGCGGTTCACGAGCTCGTCGACTGACAGCGCTCCCAACGCGCAAAGACGGAGCTCCGAGCAGTCCCCGTATCCCCGCTGGCTGTGGATCGCGAACCGGAGAGCGGGGGCCTTCACGGTGTCGCCCGAACCACGAGCAGGAACTCCCCTTCGCGGGCAACGCCGTCACCTCGTCTGGCGCGCCTACCACCCTCCGCCCCGGGGGTCCTGTCTACTCATCGCGTGGCCCCGTGCACTGCAGCGCGCCACATGATATCCGATCTCGTCGATTGAGAACCCATGGGCCACTCGATGAGCTCGATCCTGATATGGGCGGCGCTGGGCGCGATCACGGGAGGCGCCGAGGGTCTCTTCGTCGCGATCGTGCAGCTCCGGCTCAAGCGCTGGCGCAACGCCCGCCTCACGTTTCGCGGCCTGCCCGGCCTGCGGGACTGCGTCCTCGTCGCGCTCCACTGGCCATGCGCAGTCCTCGGGCTGGCCGCCGGAGGCGTCGCGGGCGCCATCGGCGGCTGGCCGGCGGCGATTCTCGCCGGGTCGGCCGGACCGGTCCTGCTCCTCGCGATCGTGACGGTCACGGTGATCAGGGCATCAAGTACGTGATCGCGTGAGCGCTCGCGCTCCTGGCCGTCTCGTTCTTCCCGCGACGCTCGGCCCTGCCCGCCCGCCGGGACGACGATCTCAGCCAGCTCGGCTTCCTCGGCTTCGGGCTGCTCCTGACCGCCTCCTTCTACTACTGGACGCTGCGCCTCGCGATGGTCGTCCTCCACGCGCGCCACGCCGCGCTCTCCCGATGGGACGCGATCGGCCTCGCCGTGCTCTTCGGCCTCGAGGCCTACTCGGCGGTCTTCGAGCTCGCCTTCGAGTTCCGGTACGGCCTGACCGCGAGCCTCTCGGTGCTCGTGTCGCTCTACTGCCTGGGCGTGTGTCTGATCCGCTTCCGCGCCGCCCGTCGCAGGCCCGCGGACTGATCATCAGGGGCTGGACACCCAGCTCGCGGGGCGCTGTACTACCGGCCTCCGATGACGGGAAAAGCCGACGAGTGGATCAAGATCGTCCTCGCGATCCTCGCGCTCGTCGTGGTCGTGGCGACCTGGGTCGTTCGCCGGTTCCTCGTGCGGCGCAAGCCGCGCTCCGTCGAGACGATCGCTCGCGTACAGAGGGCGTCGACGCTGCTCCTCTGGTGCCTGGCGGCCTTCGGGGTCGGCAACTACTTCGGCTTCGACGTCGAGAACCTCACCGGCATCGACCGCATCGACGGCTACGACACGGTCCACTACTACCTGAACGCGAAGTACTTCGACGAGCTCGGCTACACGCACCTGTACGAGGCGATCGTCATCGCCGACCTCGAGCGCAAGGACAACTTCCGGCGCTGGGGCTTCCAGGCGATCCGCGACCTCGACGACAACTCGCGGGTGCCGATGGCCTCGGTGCGCGCCCGCGCCGACGAGATCAAGGCGCGGTTCACCAAGGCGCGGTGGCGCGAGTTCAAGCACGACTTCCGGTTCCTGCAGCGCACGATCTCGCGGCGGCTGCAGATCGAGCTCGTCAACGACCACGGCTACAACGCGACGCCGTTCCTGCAGACCGTCGCGGGCACCGTCACGCGCCACCTGCCCGTGGAGAGGCTCAAGCTCGTCTGCCACGTCGAGACGCTTCTGCTCCTCCTGATGCTCGTGGTCGTCTACCGGACGTACGGCTCGCGGGTCGCGGCGCTCGTCGTCCTCTGGTACTCGGTGGACTTCAGCGCGCGCTGGCCCGGCGTGAGCTTCGGGCTGTTCCGGCTCGACTGGTTCGTCGCGCTGGTCGTCGCCTGCTGCCTGATGAGCGGCGCCGACGGCGAGCCGCGAGAGGGCCGCTCGGCGCGCTGGCACCGGGCGCGGCCCGTCCTCGCCGGCGTCCTCATCGCCTACAGCGCGATGCAGCGGATCTTCCCGGTGGTCTGGCTGTTCGGGATGGGAGCCCGCGCGATCTGGTTCCTGATCGCCCGGCGCCGGGTCGAGCCGGTCTTCGCCCGGATGCTCGCCGGTTTCGTGGCGGCGGCCGCGATCTTCGGCGGGCTCGCCTACTGGAACGTCGGGGAGAGGAACGTCCGCGAGTTCGTGGAGGACATGGAGGAGCACCTCAGGCCCGAGAACCTGAGCCAGCAGCGGATGGGCTTCGCCGTGGCCCTCGCCTACCGGGGCGAGTACGGCGGTTTCCGCCAGCCTGGCGATCGCGAGCGCAAGTGGGAGCTCGTCGGCTCGCTCCGGCGCTACCGGTTTGCGGGAGCGATCCTCGCCCTGTTCCTGCTGGGCCTGACGATCCGTCCAAAGGACGATCCCGAGGCCGGCGCCCGCACCGACACCGACGACGCGACGCTCCTGGGCTTCGTCCCCTTCTACTTCCTGATGATCGCCTCTCACTACTACTGGATCGCCCGGACGACCATGCTCCTTCACCACGGCAAGCACGAGGACGGCGGCGGCGAGCACATCGTCGGCCTCTGCGTGCTCTTCGCGATCGAGGTGCTCTCCAACTACATCGACGAGGCGACCCACTTCCGGTACGCCCTCTCCGCGACGGCCTCCGTTGCGCTCGGCCTGTACTGCGCCTTCGTGGTCGGCGTCCGCCTCTGGCGGACCTACCGCCGAAGTGCGGCCGCGGGCGGCGCGGACGGTTGACCCCACCCGTGCGATCCGCTAGGTCCTCATCCCGCCATGACCGGTGAGGCATCCCAGGAGCTCAAGGCCGCGCTCGCGCTCGCCGGGATCCTCGTCGTCGTCCTGCGCTTCGTCCTCGTGAGGCGACTCCGCCGCCGCGAGGGCGCGCCGCCCGGCGCTGGCGCCCGCGTGGAGAAGGCGACGACCTGGAGCCTGCTCCTCCTCGCGGCCGTCGGGATCGGCAACTACTTCGGCTTCGACACGAGGACCCTGGTCGAGAGCATCGTTCAGGCCGTGAACGGCGAGGCGGAGATCTGGATGGTCGAGAGCGGCATGCGCCATCGCCTTCACATCTGGCGCGTGCGCGAGCAGGAGGCTGGCGGCGCCGATGAAGCGGAGTGGCGAGGCGCGGCGATGGCTCCGGGAGAACGGGTATTCCGACGTCGCCGACTTGATCGACGAGGCGATAGCGAAGATGGCGGGCCGAGGGGTGAAGACGCGGCGGGACTGGTGAGACGCTCGCTGGCGGCAAGGATGGATCGGCCCGCTCCGTCGAGGGGATCGAGTTCCCGGTGCTGCGCGCGGCCCAGATCCGTCAGGGCCGATCGGTCTCGCGGAACGCACTGTGTCGGATTCCCGGCGAGCCGCCGCCAAGGGTCTGGGCAATGCCAGAGAGGTTCGACGACGTGATCGAGGTCCAAGGTGGAAGCCGGACGCCCATGTTCAGCGACGGAGGCGACTCGGGATCGCTGGTTCTCGACGGCGACCGGTACGCGGTTGGCCTGCTCTTCGCCGGTGACGACGAAGCGACCGACCTGAACCCCATTGCACACGTCCTCGATCAGCTTCAAGCTCGCCTTGTGAGCTGAGTCGCCGTGCGCGTGACCTTCGAGCAAGCAGATCGAGCCGCAGAGAAGATCGCGCGCAGCCTCCGTGCACGACCGTGGTTGCGAGGAGTCGGGGTCGAGCCAGACGAGGCAGAAGGCTTCGCGGTCTCGGTCCGGATTTCGCACGAAGCCCCGGAACCCGATCTGCCCGACCGGGTGGACGGTGTGGCCGTACACTTCCAGCGCCGCAAGGTCGCCCGGCCTCGCTGAGCCCGAGCCCGCCGTTCCTGCACTCGTTCGCGGGCTTCATCACGAACCGAGTCCCCGTCGAGCGCGTCAAGCTCCTCTGTCACCTCGAGACGCTGCTCATCCTCGTCATGTTCGACGCCAGAAGGGCCCATATTGGTGGGGCTGAGCAGCCCGTCGATGCGCTCGGCGGCCATCACTCGCACGGCCGATCGCTGCAGCCCACCGGTATCTCCGGATGCAGCCAGTCGTCGCAACACCAGTAGTCGCCAGCAGGGCAGCCTCCGCGCAGCTCCCCGCAGACACAGCCGAAGCGGTCGATGCGACCGTTGCAGCAGGTGCCCAAATCGCAGAAGGCTTGTCCTTTCGACCACCACTCGCGGCAGTCTCTATTCACGTGACACTCGTGGACGTCGCTTCCCGCGTCGAGTGGTGCTCCATCGGCGCTCGGTGCGTCGCTTGGCGCGTCGGAAGCTGCATCTGTTCCGCTGGACGCGTCGAGAGCTGCGTCGTTACCGCGGTCGCTACCAGCGTCCCACGGCACGCTTCCGGCGTCGGGCGCCGGACGCGCAGAGTACGCTCCGCAGCCCGAGAGCGCGGCAAGGACAGCGGCAGCTAGGGCAAGGGAGGGAAGTAGCATAGGCCCGTACAGACGTCGGCATCAGGGCTCTCGTGGGATCTGCAGCAGAATATTTTGGGCGGGCAGGTCCCGGGCCGTTCGCCGCACATGCACTCCCCGTCGACGACCTCTCCTTGGCAGCAGTAACCGTTCGTGCACGAGGCCAGAGGCCCCCACCACCAGCGCGTGCAGTCTGCCTCCGAGCTACAGGGGTAGACATTCGGGTCGGCGTCCGCAGCCGCGTCGTGTGGCTCCGCGCCGGCGTCGACGGCGGCATCGAGGGGAATCTCGCCCGAGCCATCGATCGCGCCGTCCCGTGCGCGCCCAGCGTCCGCCCCGCCGTCCTCTGAATTTCCCCCCGCGTCGGCAGGTCTTCTCGAGCTCGAACCACAGGCGCAGGCGCCGCAGAATGCTACCGAGGCGCAGACAACGGCGGAGCGGATCATGGCGAAATCGCGCCGTAGGTGTGCTGGTGATAGGTGCTGCCGAAGTCCCACCGCTCGAGGCAGCCGTCGCGGGCGTCGGTCCAGGCCGTGAAGAAGAGATCGATCACCTCCCCATCGAGGAGCCCGATCCCGATGTAATCCCCGAAGTACCCCCCGAGGTGCGGGCATGGCTCGAACGGCTCGGCAGACAGCACGGACGGGATCCAGTCGCCGTTGAGGCTTGGGAACCGATCCGCGGTCATCACCCGGATGCTCGTCGTCAGGTCCGGGTCTCCGCCAAGCTCGGTGACGGTCTCGTAATAGGACACGGCGTAGTGGTCGCCCTCCGCCGACAACGCCGGCTGGGCCTGGTGCTCGAGCACGCCCGGAGCGACCTCCCTGTAGTCCCAGGCCGCCCGATCGCCCCCTTCGGCGTTCTCCGCGACGTACACGTGGCTCACGAAGGCAAAGCAAGGCCGGAGGCAGGGGGGTTTGTCGCAGGGAGGGCACTTGACCTGGACGGCGGCACGGTCGACGAACGCGACCACTAGCGCTCCATCGGCAGCGATGTCGAAGCTGTGCCAGACGGAAAGCCCCATCTGCGAATCGCCGAACGCAGGTTGAGCTCCCCGAGGGGTCGAATCTTCCGCGAAGGCGCCCAGCACGCTCCACGCCTCGCCCCGCGCGTCTCGCGCGTGGAGACAGAGCTGGTACGTCACGATTCCGGCCTGGTAGCTCCATTCGGCAGTGACCACGTACGCGGTGCCGTCGGGTGCGACCTGGACGTGACCGTTCGCCGCGGTGAAGTCCGCCGTGCAGTTCGACAGCCGCGCAGGAGTCCAGGGCTCCCCGAACGAGCCTGCCGTCGCGACGCACATCCTTCGGTCGATTCCAGGCCAGGTCGCAAAGAGCCTGCCCGAAGTCCTGTCGGCGTCGATCGTGATCCGATCCGGGAAGCCGCACCCCTCGTCGACGAACTCAGCATCGTAGGTGTCGACGAGAGATACCTCGGGGAAGGTCCGTCCGCCGTCCGTCGACCGCGCGACGACGAGGTACCGGGTGGCCGAGCCCGGGCTGGACGGGTCCGTACCCAGGAAGCCGTAGTAGACCTCTCCAGGATTCGGGCCCAGCGCCAGCCACGGGTCCGCTCGCAGAGCGCCAATGCCCTTCGGAGTGGGGATCCTGGCGCGTGTCCAGGTCCGACCCTCGTCGAGGCTGGCGGCGTAGCCCATCGCCGACGTCCCGAGAGTCCACAGATCATCCCCGGCGAGGTAGTTCTGCCTGGGCTCCTCGCCATCGTTGTAGGCCACCACGATCGTACGGCGGGCCGGCTGCCCGCGTTTGCCACGCGCCACCGACGACACGACGGACTGCTCACTGTGGGAAGCGAGACCCGCAAGCGTCTCATCGTCGACGTCCGCCCTGCTCGGAGCCACGATGGGCTCCGAGTCACAACCGGCGACTACCCCCCCCCCCGAGGCAGTGGAGGAGCAGACCACGACGAATGAACCTTGCGATCACCTGGCTCATGACCACCCCGCTCGCTGATGTGCCTCGGATGGTACGGCTGGTGCGGACTCGGGATCAAGCCTCGCTCCGCGCTTCGCGTCGGCGACCGGCGCCACGACGCCACCGCTGGCGTCCCCGGTATCGCCGCCGCGATCGCCGGCATCGCCGCCGCGATCGCCGTCGGGGTCAGGCTCACCGCACGCGTCCCCGACACCGTCGCCGTTGCCGTGCTGCTGGCCGGGATCGGCGACCTCGGGGCAGAGATCGCATCCGTCGCCGACGCCGTCCCCGTTGGTGTCACCCTGCTCCGGGTCGGCGAGGCTCGGACCGACGTCGCAGGCGTCTCCTGCGCCGTCGGCGTCATCGTCGTCCTGGGCGTCGTTGGCGACGCCGGCGCAGTCCTCACGGACTCGCACGGGCGTGCCGTCGAGCAGCGCGATCGGGCAGGCACGGACCGTGCCGTAGCCGACGCTGCAATCCGCGGACCTCGTTCCGGGTGGATCGGTGCATGAGGGTCGCGCTGGTGCTGGTCTCGCTCGCCGCGCCGGGGTGCACCCGCGTGCACGTGTGGGAGCGGGAGACGCTGGCGGAGCGCGCGATGCGGCCCGAGCCGGATCCTCCCGAGCGCAAGCTCGACTCGCACGTCCACGAGTACCGGGAAGGATCGACCGGGGGCGCCGGCGTCGGAGGCGGCGGGTGCGGCTGCAACTGACGGCTGCCACGGTCCTGGCAACGCTGGGCACGGCGCGGCGGGGAATTCCCCAGGAGCGTGAGCCTACCGAGAGCGACGCCAGCGGCCGCGTGAGCCTGTGCGCGGATGGCCATCGGCGAGTCACCACGGCAAGCACGAGGACGGCGGCGGCGAGCACATCGTCGGCCTCTGCGTGCTCTTCGCGATCGAGGTGCTCTCGAACTACATCGACGAGGCGACCCACTTCCGGTACACCCTCTCCGCGACGGCCTCCGTTGCGCTCGGCCTGTACTGCGCCTTCGTGGTCGGCGTCCGCCTCTGGCGGACCTACCGCCGAAGTGCGGCCGCGGGCGGCGCGGACGGTTGACCCCACCCGTGCGCGCCGCGAGGTCCTCCGCCCGCCAGGACAGG
>JACPQR010000220.1 GCA_016190375.1 Deltaproteobacteria bacterium | reverse complement strand
TCGGATTCGGTCGCGGACTCGGCCTCGGCTTCGGCCTCGGCTTCGGTCTCGGCTTCGGTCTCGGCTTCGGTCTCGGTCTCGATCTCGGCTCCGGTCACGGCTTCGGCTCCGGCCTCGGTCTCGGTCTCGGCCTCGGCCTCGGCCTCGGCTTCGGTCTCGGCTTCGGCCTCGGCCTCGGCTCCGGCCTCGGTCACGGCCTCGGCTTCGGTCTCGGCTTCGGTCTCGGCTTCGGTCTCGGTCTCGGTCTCGGCTTCGGTCTCGGCCTCGGCTTCGGCTTCGGCTCCGGTCTCGGCTTCGGCTTCGGCTTCGGCTTCGGCTCCGGCTCCGGCTGCGGGTTCGCTCCGGTACGCTCGGCGCCTAGCTCGCCCGCATCGTTCCGGCGTCCGGTGCCCCCGTCTACCGACTGTCAACCATGTCCGTCGACTGCGCGTCAACCATGTCCCTGGTTTGAAGTGTCGAGGATGTCCCTGTCCGCACCTCTCGGCTCTGGTCCGACGCCCGAACTGATCTGCGGTCCGTCCCCACTGGCCGAAGCCCCCGCGGGCCGGTCACCTCGGCTGAGCACCCCAGGCGCCTGCAACGAAGGCCGCAGCGCTTGCGCCGGCCGCCAGCGCTTCCTCCACATCGGCGCCCTGCGCCCAGGCGACCGTGAATCCTGCCTGGAAGGCATCGCCGCAGCCGTTGGTGTCCACGACCGTCTCGGCGGCGCTGGGGCAGGACCAGGCGTGCCCCCGATGCCAGGCGAGAGCACCGTGTGGCCCGGCCGTCAGGACGATGAGCGTGTCGGTCGTCCGACCGAGGGCCTCCAGACGGCCCTCGAACGAAAGCTCTCCGCCGACGAACGCGATCGCGAGCCGATCGAGCCAGGGCCGGAGCCACTGTTCGGGTCGCTGCGGGTCGTTGCCATCGGTGTCTCGCGAGAAGTCGCAGACGACGGGTGGGCCGATCGCCAAGCAGGCCTCGAGGAGCGATCTCAGCCCGTCCGAGCACGCGATGGCTTCGCACGAGGAGAGCTGCTCGCGATCCTCCATCCCGAGCGACCAGGCCTCGGCCACTCCGGCCTCGTAGCCGCAGAAGACTCGCTCGCCCGCCTCGACGCGAAGCCGCTGGATCGTGCTCCGACCGGCGATTCGCCGCACGCCGGCTGCATCGACGGGGGAGACCGCTAGGGCCTCGGCGAGTCGATGCCCGGCCTCGTCGTCCCCGAGGGCGCCGAACAGGAGCGCGTGGGCGCCCGCGCGCGCGGCGTGGAAGGCGAAGTTGGACGCGATCCCTCCGGGTCGCCCGACACCGGCCGGCAGGTAGAGGTCCTCGCAGATCTCGCCGACCGCCGCGAGCTTCATCGCCGCCACGCCCCGACGATCCGGCGTGCCCGCTCTACGCTGACGCGAGGTCCCTCCTTCATCGCCGTACCGACGATCGCGCCGTCGCAGTGGGCGCCCAGCTCGCTGGCGTTGGTCGCGTCCAGGCCGCTCGCCGCGTAAACCGGAACGCGCCCCGCCGCGACGCGGCGCGCCTCGTCGAGGTCGCCGACCGCCGGCGGCGTTCCCGTCCGCTCTCCGGTCACGAGGACCGCCGCCGATCCCTCCTTGATTGCATCGTCGACGCTCGCGGCGAGGTCCTTCGCGCAGACGAGCTCGGCGTGCTTGACGTGGACGTCGGTCCAGAGCGCGACGGCCCGGGCGTCGAGGGCCTCGCGGATCTCGCGTACCTGTCGCGAATCGACGCTGACCTCCTGCCCCTGCATGCGCACGCGGTCGACCCAGACGTCGAGCCGCACCATGTCGAGCCGGGCCGCCGCCGCCACCGCCAGCGCGGCCTCCCAGTCGATGCGCTGGACGCCGATCCCGAGGGGCAGGGCGGTACGGCGACGTGCCTCCATCGCGAGGAGCGTGAGCCACGCGACCTGGGCCTTCGAGACGTTCAGGGTGTGGGGCTTGTCGTTCTCGTTCTCCAGGAGGATCCCGTCGACGTGGGGCGTGACGTCGAGCAGGGCGGCGAGGTCCGCACCGAGGTCTCGAAGGCTCGCGGCCCGACCGGCGAAGCCCTGGCACCCGGGGGAGGGCGGGAGGTGCACGCAAGCGAAAAGTGGCCCGTTCATGGAGGTCGTCCTCCCCTTTCACAACTCGTCCGGGCGTACTACCTTCGATGTTCTCGTGCGCTCGACTGGAGGAACGATGGCTTTGACTGGCTCGCGCATACCGTGGCCCGCCTTTCTGGCCGGGCTACTCCTTTCGGGCTGCGGCTGCAACGGCGGAGACGACGACGCCGACGGCGGGCTGCCCGACGCCGAGGTCGACGCGGAGCCGACCGACGCGCCGCCCACCGAGCCGGACGCCTCGGGAACACCCTGCCAGACCGACGAGGACTGCGCCGACGAGATCGACTGCACGGTCGACCGCTGCGACCCCGAGGGCATGACTTGCCAGAATACGCCCAACGACGACCTCTGCGCGGACGACCGCTACTGCAACGGCGACGAGCGGTGCTCGCCGACCGAGGGATGCGTCCCCGGCCCGAGCCGCGCGTGCAACGACGACAACGTGTGCACGATCGACCTGTGCGACGAGGCGCAGGGGTGCGTTCACCGCGGCCGCGACTTCGACGGCGATGGCCACGACGATTGGCACTGCGAGGGCGGCGACGACTGCAACGACGGCGACGCGCGCATCTACCTCGGCGCCCCCGAGATCTGCGGCGACATGGTCGACAACAACTGCGACGGCCTGACGGACTTCGAGCCGGGCGCGAACTGCACCAACCCCGGCTTCGACACCTGCGACGAGCCGCTCGACATCACTGGCGGCGGGGCGTTCGAGGTCAGCCTCGCCGGCACGGTGCGCGACTACGCGCCCTCGTGCGGGTGGGGCACGACCAACGACGTGGTGTTGACCTTCACCCTCGACGAGGCTGCCGACGTCGAGGCCTCGGCCGACAGCGAGTTCGTCCTGACGACCCTCGCGCTCGAGACCGAGTGCGGAGCCGAGGGCACCGAGATCGAGTGCGAGCTGGGCTTCCCGGCGCGTATCCGGACGCGCAACCTCCCCGCCGGCACGTACTACCTGATCGTCCAGGCGCAATCGAACGCGGACGTCGTCGTCACGCTCGAGATCTCGGATCCGACGCCGCCGCCCGAGAACGAGACCTGCGACGGGGCCATCGACGTGTCGGCCGGAGGACGCTTCGAGGGAAGCTTCGTCGACATCGAGGACGACCACGACGTGTCGTGCGGCTTCGGATACCCGGAGCTCGTGTACACGTTCACGATCGACGAGACCTCGGACGTCGATCTGACCGCGTCGGCCGGCTTCAACTTCGTCCCGATGGCGGTCGCGACGACCTGCGGGGACGAAGAGACCGAGATCCATTGCTCGTACTCGGCGCCCTCGCACCAGCGCCTGTACTCGCTCGAGGCCGGAACCTACTACGCGCTCGTCGAGGGACCGGGGGAGTTCGACTTCACGCTCGACGTGAGCATCGGCCCTCCGACAGAACCGCCGGAAGGTGACGTTTGCGACGGCGCGATCGACGTCTCGGGGGGCGGGAGCTTCGGGGGGACGCTGGTCGGGATGCAGGACGACGTCGACGTCTCGTGCGGCTTCTCCCAGATCGAGCAGGTGTTCTTCCTCGAGCTCGAGGAGGCCCAGGACGTGACGGTCCGGGTGGAGGGCGACGGCGGCGAGTGGATGACCGTGGCGATTCAGGAGGTCTGCGGTGACTCGGACACGGAGCCCGATCGGGCCTGCAGGGGCGGCAACCCCGCGGCGCTGCGGGTGCGCGAGCTTCCCGCCGGAACGCACTTCATCGTGGTCGAGTCCTTCTCGCCGACCGACTACACGCTCGACGTGACGCTCGCGGACCCGAGCCCGCCCGTCGAGGTCGACGTGGCCGAGACCTGCGCCGACGGGTGGGTGACGGGCACGAACGGCGGGCTGTTCGTGGGCGATACCGACGACGCCGAGGACGACTACGGCGCCACGTGCGGCGGACAGGCGCCGGGCCCCGACGAGGCCTACTTCCTCTCGCTCCTCTTCTCGGCCCGGCTCTCGATCACGCTCGACCCGGATGGATGGGACGGCGTTCTCCACCTGCATCAGGACGACTGCGTCGGCGTCGACAACGAGATCATGTGCAACGACAACTGGATCGGCGACAACTCGGTCATCGAGCTCAACGTCGACGCCGCCAACTTCTACATCGTCGTCGATGGCCGGACCGAGGAAGACCACGGACCGTACACGCTGGACGTGCTCGTGACGCCCAACGGATGAGGACTAGCGCAGGCCCAGCCAGGCCATCGTGTCGATTGGACGGCCTTCGCGGCGGACCTCGAAGGTGACCGTGGGGCCGGCGACGCCGATCGCCTGGCCCGGCTCGACGGCGGCGCCGCGGCCGACCGCGAGGGTGACGAGACCGCCCGTGACCGTGTGCCAGGGGCCGCCGTGGTCGACGATCACGAGCTTGCCGAGCCCCGCGTAGTCTCCCGCGTACTCGACCCGCCCGCGGGCGACGGCCTGGGCAATGGCGGCGGGACCGCCCGCGATCTCGACCTCGCTCCCGCGGGGTCTCACCTCGAGGTCGGTCGTTCCGCGGATCGGCAGAGGGAGGTTTCCCTTCAGGGAAGCGAACGGCACGTCCGCCGCGCCGTGCACGACCAGCGTGCCGGCGCGGTCTAGCGAGGTGAAGGCGGGGAGCGGGTCCTCGGCCACGGGGGCAGCGGCGGGCGGGCCGCCGCGGACCGCCGGCGCGCTCGGCTCGCGGCGCAGGCGAGCGCGAAGATCATCGAGCGCCTCGGCCCTGCGAATGGCGGCCCTGAGGGCACCAAGGTCGCGCCCGATCACGCGGCGCGCGAGCCGGAAGCGCACGCGGGTCGCGGCGGCGTGGCTCTCGGGGCTCGAAGGAGCGAGGCCTCCGCCCGCGCGCTGCAGGCGGTAGAAGGACCTGACGCGCTCGCGAAGCCGGGCGCGAGTCTCGCCGATCTGCTCCTCGAGCTTCTCCGACTCGTCGAGGACCGCGATGCGCGCCCTGTCCAGGGGACTTGCAGACAGGCTTGCCTCGCGGGGCGCTCCGGCCGGGGCCGACGGCGATCGCGGCGGTCCGTCGGCCCAGAGCGGACCCGACCCGAGGAGCGTCGCTGCGAGGACCGCGGTTCGGCGATTCATACCCGGATGGATCTCCGGAAGGAGATCTGGCTGCCCAGGGCGCCGAGAAGAGCCGCGCCGACGAGCGCCAGTCCCACCATCCAGGCCGGCAAGAACCGCGGCACGATCCCCAGCGCCCCGAGCGCACCGCCGGCTGGACCCTCGAGGACGAGGTAGACGCCGAGGAGGATCGCGAGGGCGAGGATCGCGCCGCCCAGCGATTGAACGGCACCCTCCAGAAGCAGGGGCACTCGGAGGAAGCCGTCGGTCGCGCCGCAGAGCCGGAGAAGCTCGATCTCGTCCCTGCGGCGGTGCTGCGTGACGAGCAGCGTCGAAGAGACGATCGAGAGCGCCCCCAAGAGGACGACGATCGCGATCGCCAGTCCGGCGACGCCGGAGAGGCGCATCACGCCGTCGAGCCGCCGGGCCTCCGCGGCGACGGAATCGACGTCCTCGATGGCGGGCAGAGCCTTCATGCGCTCCGCGACACGCTCTGCGCGCTCGGCGACCTGGGCACCGGGCTGGAGCTTCAGCTCGATCGATGCCGGGAACAGCTCGCTCGGCAGGCCCGCGAAAGCCGAAGCGCCCGGGCCTCCGGGGCTGGCCAGCCTCCTCTGTGCCTCCTCGGCGGTGACGAGGCGAGCTTGGGCGACTCCTCCCAGCCCCCTTGCGAAGCGAAACGAGGCGGTCGTCTCCTCCGGGGTCGCGCCGTCTCTGAGGTAGGCCGTGAGCTCGAGATCCATTCCCCACGCCTCGACCGACCGGCCGAGGTTGTACGACACGAGGCCGAAGATCCCGACCAGGACGAAGGCCGATGCCAGGCTCGCCGCCGCGCCGATGTGGAGCCTCGCCTCGCGCTTCAGCCCCAGGGCCGCGCGGCGCAGGTAACGATCGAGCAATCCGAGCGTCATCACGCCACCAGGGCGACCGGCATCTCGCGGCCCGAGGCCGAAGGCGGGTCGACCTCCAGCGTCGCTCCGTCGATGATCGCCACCGTCCGCCGCGGTCTCGCGGACAGGATCGTCCGGTCGTGCGTCGCGAAGATCACCGTGGTCCCTCCCGCGTTGGCCTCGTCGAAGAGTCTCGCGACGTCCATCGCGAGATCGGGATCGAGGTTCCCCGTCGGCTCGTCTGCCAGGAGCAGCGGTGGGTCGTTGACGAGGGCTCGCGCGATCGCGATCCGCTGTTGCTCTCCGCCACTGAGGTTGCCCGCAATCTCTGGCTCACGTCCGCCGAGGCCCACGGATTCGAGGACCGCGGTGACCTTGGTCCTGATGACCCGCGACGGAGCGCCTAGCACCTCGAGGGCCAGCGCGACGTTGTCGAACACGCTGCGCGAGCGGAGGATCTTCGTCGCGAAGTCCTGGAACACCACGCCGATGTTGCGCCTGAGGAAGGGCACGGCGGAGGGTCGCAGCTTGCCGACGTCGCGACCGCAGAAGAGGATCCGGCCGTGGTCGGGGACCTCGGCTCGGTAGATCATCCGAAGGAGGGTGCTCTTGCCCGCGCCCGAAGGACCGGTCACGTAAACGAACTCGCCTCGCTCGACCTGCGTGGAGGCGTCCCGAAGGACCGCCACCTCGGGCCGGTAGAACTTGTAGACCCGCTCGAGCTCGACGAGGTGACGTCGGTCAGTCGGAGTCATCGAGCCGGGTGTATGTCTGGGGAGCGCCTGTGGGCAACTTTTTGCGAAATCTGGCTGGCCTGTGGACAATGGCGCCCAACCACTGAATATCCGTCATGTAACTACGAGTAGTTGTGCTGTGGATGCTGTGTTACCACAATATGTAGTGCTATTATGTTGACATCCGTACAGGTACTGGAGCATCTTTCGGGGCCTCGGTGGCCGTCTTCAGCAGAGATGGGCACCGGGTCGGTGTCGCTTGGCGACGGGGCACCGAGGTTGCCGACGGGGCACGAGGCGGACTGCTTCGGCCACCGCGCCTCCGCAGCGTGCGGAGGGAAGGAGGGGCGATGCGCACCCAGGAAGATGTCCGGATGGGCAGGAAGAGCCGCGAGAACGGCAGGCCCGAGGGAATCCGAATGAAGCGGAAGTACAGCGCGGCTGGAACGGACCCATTCGATGCAGTTCGCTGGGAGCTGCGCAACGCCAGCATCACGAACGAGAAGGGCGAGACGGTCTTCGAGCAGCGGGACGTCGAGGTGCCCGAGCTCTGGTCGGCCATGGCGACGAACGTCGTCGTCTCCAAGTACTTCCGCGGGGCGATGGGCACGCCTCAGCGCGAGCGCAGCGTCAAGCAGGTGATCGGTCGCGTCGTCGACACGATCACGCGCTGGGGCGGCAAGGACGGCTACTTCGCCACGGACGAGGACCTCGCCGTCTTCTCGGCCGAGCTGAAGCACATCCTGTTGCACCAGATGGCCTCCTTCAACAGCCCGGTCTGGTTCAACGTCGGGATCGAGGAGCGCCCGCAGTGCTCCGCGTGCTTCATCCTCTCGCTCGAGGACAACATCGCCTCGATCATGGACCGCGCGCAGGCCGAGGTGATGCTGTTCAAGTACGGCTCCGGAAGCGGGATCAACTTCTCTTCCTTGCGCTCGAGCCGCGAGCTTCTGGCCGGTGGCGGGACCGCGTCGGGCCCGGTGTCCTTCATGAAGGGCTTCGACGCCTTCGCTGGCGTGATCAAGAGCGGCGGCAAGACCCGCCGCGCTGCCAAGATGGTGATCCTCGACGTCGACCATCCCGACATCCTCGAGTTCATCGACTGCAAGATGACCGAGGAGAAGAAGGCGTGGACCCTGATCGAGGCCGGCTACGACGGCTCGCTCAACGGCGAGGCGTACGCGTCCATCTTCTTCCAGAACTCGAACAACAGCGTGCGGGTGTCCGACGAGTTCATGAAGGCCTACATGGCGGACGGCGACTGGACCGTTCGCGCACGCACGGACGGCTCGCCGCTCGGGACGTATCGCGCCCGCGAGATCATGCGGCGCATCGCCGAGGCGGCATGGGCGTGCGGCGATCCCGGCATGCAGTACGACACGACGATCAACGACTGGCACACGTGCAAGGCCACGGGTCGGATCTACGCGTCGAACCCCTGCTCGGAGTACATGTTCCTCAACGACAGCGCGTGCAACCTCGCGTCCCTGAACCTCATGAAGTTCGCGAGCTCGACCGGCGAGCTGGACGTCGAGTCCTTCCGGCACGCGATCGACGTCTTGATCACGGCGCAGGAGATCCTGGTGGGGAGCTCGCGCTACCCGACGGCCGAGATCGAGGCGAGCTCGCACAAGTTCCGGCCTCTGGGGCTCGGCTTCGCGAACCTGGGCGCGCTCCTGATGACGCGCGGGCTGCCGTATGATTCGAACGCCGGACGGGCGTATGCGGGAGCGATCACCGCGCTGATGACCGGAGAGGCCTATGCGCAGAGCGCGCGGATCGCGGCGCGGGTCGGGGCCTTCGATGGCTTCGGGTCGAACCGTGACTCGATGCTCGCGGTGATCTCGAAGCACCGCAAGGCCGTGGACGAGATCGATCGTGCCCTCGCGCCGACGACCGTGCTGGCGGCAGCGCGCAAGAGCTGGGACGAGGCGCGGGCGCTCGGTGAGGTGCACGGGTACAGGAACGCGCAGGCCACCGTGCTCGCGCCGACCGGGACGATCGCGTTCATGATGGACTGCGACACGACGGGCGTGGAGCCCGACATCGCGCTCGTGAAGTACAAGAAGCTGGTCGGCGGCGGCATGATGAAGATCGTCAACCAGACCGTCCCGATGGCGCTCAAGAACCTCGGGTACGCGCAGGGCGAGATCGGCGCGATCGTCGAGCACATCGACACGACCGGGACGATCGAAGCGGCACCGGGCCTGCGAGACGAGCACCTGCCGGTCTTCGACTGCGCCTTCAAGCCCGCGGCCGGCACGCGGACGATCGAGCCGATGGGACACGTGCGCATGATGGCCGCGACGCAGCCGTTCCTGTCGGGCGCGATCTCGAAGACCGTCAACATGTCGAACGAGGCGACGGCCCAGGAGATCGAGAAGGTCTACTTCGACGCCTGGAACCTCGGCCTGAAGGCCATCGCGATCTACCGCGACGGCTGCAAGCGCGCGCAGCCTCTGTCGACCAGGAAAGAAGTGGTCGAGACGAGGTCCGACGTGGCGGTCGCGCCGCCGGTCGTGCAGAAGCCTCTGCGGCGGCGACTGAACGACGAGCGGCAGAGCCTCACGCACAAGTTCTCGATCGCGGGACACGAGGGATACCTGACCGTCGGGCAGTACCCGGACGGCAGCCCCGGCGAGATCTTCATCAGGATGGCCAAGGAGGGAAGCGTCGTCTGCGGCCTGATGGACGCGTTCGCGACGATGACCTCGCTCGCGCTCCAGTACGGCGTGCCCCTGCAGGTGCTGGTCGCGAAGTTCAGCCATACGCGGTTCGAGCCGTCGGGCTTCACGACCAACCCCGACATCCCGATCGCGAAGTCGATCATGGACTACATCTTCCGGTGGCTCGCGCTCAAGTACCTCGCGCCCGCCGAGGTCCCCGAGGAGTACGGCCACTCCGACAGCATCCCCCCGCCGCCCTCGCAGTTCGAGCTCCGCTCGGCCTCCGTGCAGGAGCTGGAGGTCTCGCAGCTCCAGTCGGACGCTCCTCCATGCCACGAGTGCGGCGGCATCATGGTCCGCAGCGGCGCCTGCTACCGCTGCATGAACTGCGGCACGACCAGCGGCTGCAGCTAGATCCCCGTCCCCGCAGTCCTCGCCGAACTGATAGTTGGTCGCGACTTTCTATCAATTTGGTATAGGAATGGCTGTAACCTTCAAGCGCAGGGCGGCTGCGCATCACACTCGGAGTCGTCGCAGTCGACGCGCCCGTCGCCGTCGTTGTCGGTGCCGTCGTCGCAGATCTCGTCCCCGCTCACTCCGCAAGCCGGGTCCAGCTCGCAGTCGGGATCGGCGCAGTCGACACTCCCGTCCCCGTCGTTGTCCAGGACGTCGTCGCAGACCTCGCCCGGTGGAGCGTCCACCGGCCCCGCGTCGATCGGCGACCCGCCATCGGCTGACGACGCTGCGTCGACTGGTGACCCGGAGTCCTCGCCCGCCGGCGAACCGGCGTCGCGATGGACGGCAGGAGGTGAGTCGTACAGCCCCATGAGCGAGCAACTGGCCAGCGCCGTGAGCGTCGCTGCGAGCGGACCGAGGAGATGAAATCTGACCACGCCGTCGATCATGCCCTCGAGGGTGTCGCGTTGCGAGCAAGTTGCGCGCGGCCTCTCGCTCATGCTCTCACAGCACCGCCATGAACGAGGTCACGTGCGCGACCGACGCATTTCCCACGGGGTCGAGCGGGACGGTCAGGTCGTACAGGAGGCGGAAGCGATCGGGCAGGTAGTGGAACGTCGCGCCCAGCGTGACCCGTCGGGTGAGAACGCCATCGTCCAGCGTCTCGGCGCGGCCGCGAAGCTGGAGGATGTCGGCGATGACGTCGTAGCTCGCCCACGCCCAGACCGCCCGCGACTGCGAGCCGTCGGCGGCGTCGCGCCAGAGGAGCTCCGCGCCGGCACGGAGCGCTCGGTACCAGAGGGTCAGGTCCGCTCCGGCGATCGTGGCGGACTGGATGCCGGCGCCGACCGGCGAGTCGGGGTTGCTCCAGAGGGCGAAGCCCCACCTGCCGCCGACCCTGGCGCGGGACGGATCGCCCACGCCGCCGTCCAGACGGAGCAGGGTCGCAGAACCGCCGCCGCCGCCCAGCTCCCCCGCGCCTTCGCCGTTGAAGAGGCCGAAGCGGAGCTGGGCTCGGGGGACCGAGGCAGCGCGGCCTTCGCCGCGAAGGAGCGGCAGCGTGTAAAGAACGCCTGCGTCGCGACCCGGCGCGATGAGCCTGGCGCCCTGGGCCCGCTCGACGAACGCGAGGTCCTCGGGCGCGTCCATCACCTCCTGCGACAGCGGCACCTTCATCTGACCGAGCTCGAGCCGTCCGAGGTCGGCGAGGCCGCGTGATGCGACGCGGAACTCGACGACTGCGTCGAGGAGGCCCGCGGGATCGGCGATCGGGTTCAGCTCGATCTCCAGACGCAGACCGAGAGAGACGAGCCGCTCGAGCCGACCGCCGAAGCGGAGGCGCGAGCGACGGAGAAAGAAGCCCTGCCGCTCGCCTCCGCGGCCCGCGTCGAGCTGGACCAGCGCGCCAGCCCATAGATCGACCGGGCCGGCCTGGAGCGTCGCCCGCTGCCGCGGTGATGGAGGAGGCCCGGGCTCGACGATCACCAGATCATTCGCGAGCGCCGGCCCCGAAGCGAGGAGGAGAAGAACCAGCACGCCTCCTGCGCGACCTGACGCTGACCGGGAAGGAACGGCTCCGAGTGCCACGCCGTCGAACTATACTGGAATCCGTGCGGCGACTCGTGCTCGGTGCGCTGGCTCTCGCGGGCTGTCACGTCAAGGTCGTCGCCTACGGCGAGGTCGATCCCGAGGCCGTCGAGAGCATCGTGCGCGAGGTGTCGCGGGTGCGACGGCTGCGCGTCCTGCGACCGATCCGCGTCGCGCTTCAGCCCGTGAGCGAGCTGCGTTCCCAGGTCGAGCGAGATCTGAGGACCGAGGTCGAATCCGGCGACCTGGCGCGTCGGCAGCGGGCCCTGGCGAAGCTCGGCCTCATCGACTGGGACGACGACATCGAAGCCTTCTACCGGCGCGCCTACTCCTCCGAGCCCGCGGGGTACTACGTGACCGAAGATCGTCGCCTGTACGTGGTGGCGCGCGACGCCTTCCGATCGGATGTCGGCGAGGTCGTCGGCGCCATCACGGGACGCGATCCGTCGACCGGCGAGACGCTGGCGCACGAGGTCGGGCACGCGCTGGTGCACCAGCACGTCGACCTCGAAGCGCTCGTCGACGGCGCCGCCGACGGCGATGCGCGGATGGCTCGACGGGCGCTCGGCGAGGGAGACGCGACCCGCGTCGGGTTCCTCTACGTGGGTGGACGGTCGTTCGCGGCGTACCTGCGGCGGATGGAGAGGATCCTGGCAGCACGAGACGAAGAGGAGCGCGAGCCTGGGTGGCTCGTGGACGAGCTGCGTTTCCCCTACCTCGAGGGCGGTCGTTTCGTGGAGCATCTCTTCCGCCGCGGCGGCTGGGCGGCCGTCGACGCCGCGTACCGCCGGCCGCCGGCCTCGACGGAGCAGATCCTCCATCCCGAACGCTACCCCGGCGATCGACCTGCCACGCTCGAGGTGCGGGACTCGGTCGGACCTGGGGGAGGCTCTCGAAGGATCTTCGACGACGTCCTCGGTGAGCGTGGCGTCCGCGAGCTCGTCCGTCGTTTTCTCGGAGCCGACCGGGCGCGCAGGGTCGCTGCCGGCTGGGACGGCGACAGGGCAGTCGTGTGGGAGCGGGAGGGCCGGCTCTCGCTCGTCTGGTCGATGGCGTGGGATCGGCCCGAGGACGCGCGGGAGCTCGCAGGCGCGTACCGCTCGATCGTCGAGCGTGGATATCGGACCCGCTCGATTCTCCGGGAGACGCCGGGGGAGGTCGAGTGGAGCACGCCCGAGGGCCCGGTCGGGATCGCGCTGGGGGGAAGCAGGGTGGTGGTCTATGAAGGATTCCGGCCGGGCACGACCGGCTCGTCGATCTTTTCCGCCCTGGGAACCGAGGGGAGAGACACGGGTCTAAGGGAGTCGAACGAGGTACCATGATCGACACCATGTCGGCGCCCATCGCGCCACCCTCCGGGCGGTTCGAGCTGTCGGTCCGAAACCTCCTCATCCTGGCGGTGCCGGTCATCGCCGCCGGCCTGCGGTGGGGCTACGGGGTCTCCGGGGTAGTGGTGACGGCGCTCCTCGCGCCCATCATCGTGTTCAGCTTCGGCCTGCCGCGGATCCTGCGCTGGCGGGCACGGCGGTTCGAGCGGCAGCTCCTGAGGCTGATGCAGCTTCGCCGCAAGGGCGAGCTCATCGGCCTCTACCGCCGTCAGGTGCTCCTGCGGCTCTTCGCCGCCCCGTCCTACCTGGCCGCGCGGCGGGCGATGGTCCACCAGGAGCTGGGAAGCCACGCCGAGGCGCGCGACGCGTTCCGGAGCGCGCTCGAGCGGACGGTGGAGAACGAGAAGCTGCCATTGCTGATAGGCCTCGCCAACGCCTGCTACGAGCTGGGCGAAGACGCGGACGCCGAGCCGATCTACCGCGAGGTCCTCTCGCGCGGCGCTCGCCTGCCGAACGTCTTTCACAACCTCGCCCACGGGCTGATTCGACGCGACGTCAAGCTCGATGACGCGATCGAGCTGCTCGAGGAAGGCATCTCGCTGGGAGGCGGAAGCCACTTGCACCTGGCGCTCGCGGAGGCGCACGCCGCGCTACGCGAGAACGCGAAGGCCAGGGCGGCCCTCGCCCGCGTCAGCATCGACCCCTCCATCGCCGAGAGGTTCGCGACCGTCGCGGGCGAGGTTGGCTACGACCCCGGGGCCGAGCCCCAGGTATGACCGGCGCGGAAGCACCACGGACTAGAACCGCGCGCGCTCCCGCCACAGGAGCCAGAGAGCCGGGATCACGACGAGCGTGAGCAGCGTGAGCGAGACGAGGCCGCCCCAGAGCGGGGCGGCGATCCTCTTTGCGACGTCGGATCCGACACCCGTGTCGAGCATCACCGGCAAGAGCCCGAGGATGTTCATCCCGACGGTCATCAGGAGCGGGCGGACGCGCAGGCTGGCGGCGTCCCGCGCTGCCTCGGCCAGAGCCTCGCGGGAGGTCAGGCTCCCGGCGGCTCGAGCGCGCCGCCAGGCCTGCTCGAGGTAGATCACCATCACCGATGCGGTCTCGGCGGCAACGCCGAGGAGCGCGATCATGCCGACCCAGACCGCGATCGAGGTGTTCCAGCCGAGGCCCCACATCAGCCACACGGACCCGACGGCTGCGAAGGGCACCGAGCAGAGGACGAGGGCCGTGGCGCCCAGCGAGCGCAGGTTGAGGTAGAGGATCAGGACGATGAGGCCGATCGTGAGCGGCAGTACCGTCCGCAGCCTCTGCGCGACGCGGGCCATGAACTCGTACTGCCCGGTCCACGCGAGGCGGTAGCCGGCCGGAATGCGGAGCTCGCGAGCCACGCGCTCCTTCGCGTCGTTCACGAAGCCGCCGAGGTCGCGTCCCTCGACGTCGACGAAGACCCAGCCGACCAGCGACCCATCCTCGTCCTTCACCATGGGCGAGTCGCGGACGACATCGATCCGACCGAGCTGTGCCAGTGGAACGTTGACGACGCTCGCGGGGGCCGAATCCGACGCCGGGCCGGAGCCCACCCTGCCCGTGCCATCCATGCTCGACGATGCTCCCGCCGGTACGAGCACCCTGCCGAGCGCCACGGGATCGCCGCGTAGCTCCCGGGGGTACCGGACGCTGATGCTGTAGCGTTCGCGGCCCTCGACCGTGCGGTCCACCGTCAAGCCGCCGATTGCGGTCTCGACGACGGCGAGCACGTCCTCGACCCGCAGCCCGTATCGGGCGATTGCCACGCGGTCCGGCCGGAAGTCGACGTACAGCCCCCCGAGCTCGCGCTCGGCGTACACCGACCGGGTACCGGGGACGGCCCGCAGGGTCCGCTCGAGCTCCTGCCCGAGCCGCGCGATCACCTGGAGGTCGGGCCCGAACACCTTGATGCCGATCGGCGTGCGGATGCCGGTCGTGAGCATGTCGATCCGCGCCTTGATCGGCATGCTCCAGGAGGCTTGCAGGCCCGGCAGCTCGGCGGCCGCGCGCATCTCGGCGATGAGGCCCTCGGTCGTCATCCCCGGGCGCCAGCGGTCACGCGGTCGAAGCTGGATCACCGTCTCGATCATCGAGATCGGAGCAGGGTCGGTCGCGGTGTCGGCGCGGCCCACCTTGCCGAAGACGTGGAGCACCTCCGGGATCGCGCGGAGCGCCGTGTCCTGGGCCTGGACGACCCGGCGGGCCTGCTCGATCGAGATGCCGGGCACCGTGACGGGCATGAAGAAGACCGTGCCCTCGTCGAGCGGAGGCATGAACTCGCTTCCCAGGTGCGCGAAGGGGTAGGCGGTCGCGACGACCAGGAGCAGCGTGCCGGCTGCGACCCAGCGGCGGTGGCGCAAGGCGCCCCGGACGAATGGGAGGTATGCACGCGTCAGGAGACGATGCACTGGGTTGTCCTTCTGCGCCCTGATGCGGCCACGCACGAGGAGGTTCATCAGGGCCGGGACGAACGTGATCGCGAGGAGCGAGGCGGCCACCATGGAGAACGTCTTGGTCCAGGCCAAAGGTCCGAACAGGCGGCCCTCCTGAGCCTCGAGCGTGAACACGGGAAGGAAGGAGATGGCGATGACGAGGAGCGAGCCGAAGATCGCCGGGCCCAGCTCCCCCGCGGCCTCGAGGACGACATCGAGCCGCGGGCGACCGGCTCCCTCCTCGGCGAGCTTGCGGTGAGCGTTCTCGACGAGGACGACCGCCGAGTCCGCCATGTCCCCCATCGCGATGATGATCCCGGCCAGGGACATGATGTTCGTCGTGAGCGCCATCGCCTTCATCGGAATGAAGGCGAGGAGCACGGCCACGGGCAGGACGAGGATCGCGACGAAGGACGATCGGACGTGGAACAGGAAGACGACGATCGTGACGCAGATGATGGCGAGCACCTGGGCGAGGTTCGAGCCCAGCGTCCGGACCGCGCCCTCGATGAGATCGGAGCGGTCGTAGGTCGTGACGAGCTCGATCCCCTCGGGGAAGGACGGCCGCACCTCGCGGAGCTTGTCCTCTACCCTTCGGATGACCTCGAGGGCGTTCTCGCCGTAGCGCATGACGACGATGCCGCCGACGACCTCGCCCTGCCCATCGAGCTCGACGAGGCCGCGCCGCTGGGCGCCGGCGACGACGACCCGCGCGACGTCGCGGACGCGGACGGGGACCCCGGCGCCGTCCGTCGCGACCACGACCTCCTCGATGTCGCCGGCGCTCGCCACGTAGCCGCGGCCGCGCACGGCGTACTCGTGCTCGTTCACCTCCAGGACGCCGCCGCCCACGTCGAGGTTGGATGCTCGGATGGCCGATGCGACGTCGGTCACGGAGATCCTGCGGGCCTGCAGCGCCGCCGGCTCGACGATCACGCGGTACTCGCGCCGGAACCCGCCGACGCTCGCGACCTCGGCGACGCCGTCGATCGAGGACAGCCAGTAGCGCAGGTGCCAGTCCTGGAAGCTGCGGAGCTCGGAGAGATCGTGGCGGCCCGTCCGGTCGACCAGCGCGTATTCGTATACCCAGCCCACGCCCGTCGCGTCGGGGCCGATCGAGGGAGAGACGCCGGGCGGGAAGCTCCCCTGCAGCTTCGAGAGCTGCTCGAGGACCCGCGTTCGGGCCCAGTACAGGTCCGTCCCGTCCTCGAAGATCACGTACACGAACGACATGCCGAACATCGAGAAGCCGCGCACGGTCCGCACGCGGGCGAGCGAGAGCATCGAGGTGACGAGCGGGTACGTGATCTGGTCCTCGATCAGCGTGGGACCCCGACCCATCCACTCGGTTCCGACGATGACCTGGGTGTCGGTGAGGTCGGGCAGCGCGTCGAGCGGCGTCGAGAGCGCGGCCGCGCCGCCCGCGACGGCGAGCGCCCCGACCACGCCGAGCACCAGTCCGGGGCGACGCCCGCACGCGACGATCACCCAGCGGAGCGGGCTCTGGCCCATCAATGGCCTCCGTGAGGAGCCTCGCGCGGTCCGGCACGGATCTGACTCTCGGCGTCGAGCAGGAACTGCGCGCTCACCGCCACCGCCTCGCCCGCCACCACGCCGTCCTCGACCTCGGCCCATTCGCGGGCGCGCGCACCCAGTCGGACCTCGCGCGGCTCGAATCGGCCGGGGGCGGTCTCGACGAAGACGATCGTCCTGAGGCCGGTCTCGATCACGGCTGCGATGGGAACTGCGAGGAGCTCCTCTGTCGGGACCCGGATCGTGACCTGGGCGTAGAGCCCCGGACGCACGGCCCCGTCCGTGTTGTCCACCTCGACCCGCGCCTGCGCGGTCCGGGTCGCCTCGTCGATCGTCGGCGAGACGAACGAGATGGTCCCCGCACGGGAGGGGACGGCGTCGCCGGCGAATTCGACTCGAACGACGTCCCCGACTCGCACCGCTGCGATGTCCTGCTCGAAGACGCTGGCGAGGATCCACACGCGCGAGAGGTCCGCCACGACGAAGAGCGCGGTCTCGGGCATGACTCGCATTCCGTCCCGGACGTTCCTCTCCATCACCGTGCCGTCGATCGGGCTGTCGATCACGAGGGTGCGCCTCGCGCCGCGCGTCCGCTCGAGCCGCTCGACCTCGGCGGCGGGGACGTCGAGGAGAAGAAGCCGCGCCCGCGCAGCTTCGACCAGCGCCTCCGCCTGAGCCAGGTCCGGCTTGGCGAACGGCCCGGCCCTCGGCCTGTCGCGGGCGGCGAGCGCCTGAGCGAGCTCCGCCTCCGCCGCGTACAGCTCGGGGCTGTACACCGAGAGAAGCCGCTCGCCGCGTCGCACCGCGCGCCCCACGAAGTTGACGAAGACGCGCTCGACGAAGCCCTCGAACTTCAAGTGTATGTGGCGCTCGAGCCGCTCGTCCGTCCTCACGATGCCGGTGGCGCGGACGTCGCGCTCGATGGCGCGGACCGAAGCCCGCTCGGTCCGCACTCCGATCGCCTGCCGCCGGGCGGGATCCAGGAGCACGGGCCCACGTTCCCCCGGGACGTGATCCATCTGCATGCCGGCCATGTCGCCCCCGGCGCGCTCGCGACAATCGGCGCACGCGACGAGGGCCAGGAGCGCAGCGCCACGCGGAATCGTGCGGCTCACGGCTCGGCCTCCGGCAGCGAGCCCGCCCCGACCTGGCGCAGGAGCTCGGCCCAGGCGAGGGCGGCCTCGAACTCCAGCCGCACGAGCTCCATGCGCAGCTCGGAGAGCGTGCGCCGGTCCTGGACGACGGAGGCGAAGGCCGTCGTCGCCGCGCGGTAGGCCGAGTGGGCCGCGACCAGGACCTCCTCGGCGCGGGGAATGGCGACGTCCCGGACGAGGTGGAGCCGCTGCGTCGTCGCGAGGTAGCGCTCCCGCGCCGCTCGCACCTGGGACCTGATCATCGCCCGCATCCCCGCCCGCTCGGCCTCCACGGCGCTGGCGCGCGCGTCGGCCTGGGCCGCTCGCGCGCTCTGACGGGGCACGCCGAAGAGCGGCAGGTTCCCGCCCACCATGACGCCCGCCGAGTCGGGCATCCGGAGCATCTGGTTGTACCAGACGCCCACGCGGAGCATGGGCCATGCCTCCCTGCGCATGAGCGCGGCCATCGCGCGCTCCTCGCGGGCCATCGAGCGCATGCTGCGGAGCTCGGAGCGGCGGGCGATGGCCATTCGCTCGAGCGTGGCAGCCGGCAGCAAGCTCTCGGGCAAGAGACCGATCTCGCCGGCGATGATCGCCGTCTGGGGCGGCCGGTCGCGGAGCGCGTTGACCATCGCGACCGCCGCGGCGCGCTCGGCTGCGAGGGCCGTCCGCTCGCTCTCGAGGGTCAAGAGCTCCACCTGGCTCTGGACGACGTCGTGGTGGGTGTCGCCCCCCGCGCGCATCCATGCGAGCGCCGCACCGATCAGGTCCTCGACGATCTGCTTCTGGCTGTCGTTGACCGCGAGCTCGCCGTCGACGCGGCGCAGCATCAGGAACGCGCGAGTCGTGAGGAGCTCCACGTCGAAGAACGCGGTCTCGAGGTCGTCCTGCGACCGATCCTCGGCCGCTCGAGCGACGCGCTCCTCGAGGCCGAGCTGACCGGGGATCGGCAGCGGTTGGAGGAGCCGGTAGGCGATCATCACTTCCTCGTCGCCAGGGCCCCAGGGACGAAGCCGGTCAGCCTCGACCTCGGCCATCGGGTCCTGGGGCCAGCCCGCGGCGGCGAGCGCGGCGCGGGCCGCCCGAACGCGCGCGCGGGCGGCGTGAAGCGTCGGACTGCGCGTCCTGGTCTCGTCGAGGAGCGTGCGGAGGCTGGTCGGCTCCTGCGCCTCGGCCAGCGAGGACACCAGTGGCAGAGTCATCCAGAGAAGACGGAACACTCCTCAGTGTGTGAGCAGCAACTCACGTGCCCTGGGGTCGGACCGACCGGGGCGGAATCGTTCGCGAGAAGCGAGCTCGCGAACGAGCTACGGGAGCGGCTGGCCCTCGCTGCGCCAGATCCCGAGCGGGTTCTCGAGCGAAGCGATCTGGGCGAAGTGCGGGTGGCGGTAGTGCGGGTCCATCGAGACGATGCGATCCACTCGCCCCCGCCAGGGAAGGACGACGAGGTAATCCCAGATGTGAATGCCGCTCTGGGTCGACAGCGCCAGAGCGTCGGCCACATCGCGGCGCGTGGCGGCCCGAAGCCGAGCGTTTCGGAGAGAGAGCAGGCCGGACAGGTAGTCGACGACGGCAGTGGCGAGCGGACGAGGCCTCACGCGCGACATGGCGACGTGATGGATCTCCGCGACGAGTTGCGGCGTGAAGAGGACGAGGTCGCGATCGATGCACGTCGAAGCGAGCTCCGCCGCCCGATTTGCCGCGTCCGCGAGCGGGGAGTCCGCCGGCAGCGCCGGTGCGCGAAGGGCCAGGACCCATACGCGCGTGTCAATCAGCGTCGAGACCCGCGTCCTCGGCATCGGCATCCCAGTCCGCGGGCTCGTGGCTCCTGTCGCGGGCGAGATGCGAATACGTCCCGGGCGGGGAGCGGAGCCAAACGCGAACGTCACGCGGAAAGGACGCCGGCGCCCGACGCTTCGCGGCTTCGGAGGCCTCACCGCCGGCGAGCTCGCGACCGAGGGCGCGGCGAACGATCGCCGCCATGGACTCACCTCGACGCTTCCCCGCGCGTACGAGTGCACGGTGGACTCGATCCGGAAGCGTGATCGTCGTCACGCGAGACATGCATCCTATATAGCATGGTGCCCAAGCTGGAACACGCCTATTCAGCGTACCCGGGCGCGGTCCTTGCTGCTCGGGCAGGGAGATGGTGGAGCCCGGGCGCCTGGGGCTGAGCAGCGAGGAGGTTGGGCGGAGGCTGGCGGCCCATGGCCCGAACCAGATCCAGCGCGAGCGCGCGGTCCCGCCCTGGCGGATCCTGGGCCGGCAGCTACGGGGCGCAGCGTTCTGGCTCCTGATCGGCGCCGCGGTCCTCTCGTCGATCGTCGGCGAGCTCGCCGATGGAATCGCGATCTCCGCGATCCTCGTCGTCAACGCCGCGGTCGGCTTTTTCCAGGAGTACCGCTCCGAGCGTGCGCTCGCGGCGCTGCGCTCCATGACCGCGCGTCGCGCGCGGGTGATCCGCGACGGGCGCCAGGCGGTGGTCGCAGCGGCGAATGTCGTGCCGGGGGACCTGCTCCTCCTGGAGGCGGGGGACGTGGTCGCCGCCGACGGCCGGATCATCGAGGCCCATGCGCTGCAGACCAACGAGGCAATGCTGACCGGCGAGAGCCTGCCGATCGACAAGAGCGCCACACCACTTGTCGGCGGGCCCGAGGTGGAGCGAGCCGCGAGGGTCTTCGCCGGCACGACCGTGGCGCGCGGCGCGGGGGCGGCCGAGGTCGTCGCGACCGGGATGGACACGGAGATCGGGCGCATCGCGCACCTGCTCGCGAGCGCGACCGACGACGAGACGCCGTTGCAGAGGCGGCTCGCACGAACGGGCGGGGCGCTCATCCTCCTGTCCGTCGGGGTCGTGTGTCTCGTGGCGATCCTGGGTCTGGTCAGGGCGCGGCCATGGACCGAGGTGCTGCTCGGGGCGGTCGCCCTCGCGGTGGCGGCGGTTCCGGAAGGGCTCCCGGCGATCGTGACGGTCGCGCTCGCGGTCGGAGTCCAGCGGATGGCCGCGCACAACGCCCTCGTCCGGCGCCTGCCGTCCGTCGAGACGCTCGGCTGCGCGACGGTGATCTGCACCGACAAGACGGGCACGCTCACGACCGGCGTCATGAGCGTGCGCGAGCTGTGGGGGCGCGACCATGGCGCGCTCCTCGACGCGGCGGCCGCCTGCTGCGACGCGGAGCTCGCGCCGGACGAGCGGACGGGCACGGGCGACCCTACGGAGATCGCGCTCCTCGCCGCCGCGGCCGAGCGCGGGATCGATCGCCACGCGATCGAGGTCAGCCGGCCGCGTGTGTCCGAGACACCCTTCGACCCGGCCACGAAGCGGATGTCGATCCTGCGGTCCGACGGGGTGCTCTACGTCAAGGGAGCCTTCGAGGCCGTCGTTCCGCTCTGCATCGCAGGAACGGACCACGCGGCCGAGGCGAATCAGGACATGACCGCCCGCGGGCTACGGGTGCTGGCCATCGCGACGGGCACCGGGCAGGCCGGCGATGGCCTGGAGCTACTCGGGCTCGCCGGGATGGCAGACCCGCCGCGAACCGAGGCGGTCGAGGCGGTGCGGCTGGCGCGCAGCGCGGGGATCGAGGTCGTCATGATCACGGGCGACCATCCGGCGACCGCGCGCGCGATCGCGAAGGAGCTCGGGATCCTCGGGCCGGGCGATCGGGCGGAGGAGGTCGTCAGGGCGCGAGCCACGCCCCTGGACAAGCTCTCGATCGTGCGCCAGCGGAAGTCGCGGGGCGACGTCGTCGCCATGACGGGCGACGGCGTCAACGATGCCCCGGCCCTGCGCGAGGCGCATATCGGGATCGCGATGGGGAAGACCGGGACCGAGGTGACCCGCGAGGCCGCGGACATGGTCCTCGCCGATGACGACTTCGCCACGATCGTCGCCGCGGTCCGGGAGGGGCGGGGCATCTTCGACAACATCCGCAAGAGCCTCGTCTACCTGCTCGCGGGAAACACGGGCGAGCTCGCGGTCGTCCTCGGAGCGTCGATCGCGGGGCTCGGGCTGCCCTTCCTCCCGCTGCAGCTCCTGTGGATCAACCTCGTGACGGACGGGTTGCCGGCGATCGCGCTCGTCCTCGATCCGCCGGCTGCCGACGTCCTCGGCCGGCCCCCGCGCCGTCCGGACGAGCCGATGCTCGGGAAGGCCGAGTGGATGCGGATCGCGGGCACCGGGCTCCTCGAGGCGACGATGGTCCTCGGCACCTTCGCGTGGGCGCTGGCGGCGCGCGGATCGACCGAAGCACGCAACCTGGCCTTCTCCACCCTCGTCTTCTCCGAGCTCTTCCGCTCGTTCTCGGCGCGGAGCGAGACGAAGGTCTTCACCGAGGTCGGCCTGTTCACGAACGCCCGTCTGGTCGCGGTCGTCGCCGTCTCGGCGCTCGTGCAGATTGGCCTGCACCACATCCCGGGCACCCGCGCGCTCTTCGGGATCGAGACGCTCACGCTGGCGGACTGTGCTCTCTCCGTCGCGCTCGGGCTCGTCCCGCTGACCGTCCTCGAGGGGCTCAAGCTCCTGCGACGGGCGGCTGCGGACCTGGCGGAAGCCAGACGGGAAGGCTGATCCAGAAGCTCGAGCCCTGTCCCGGAACGCTCGAGACGGAGACGCTGCCGCCATGAGCCTCGACGATGAGCCGCGAGATGTACAGGCCCAGCCCCAAGCCGTTATCTAGCGCGGGCGGGCTGCCGCCTCCACGCTGTGCGGCTGCGCGGAAGTAGCGGTCGAAGATCCTCGGCAGATCCTCCTCGGCGATTCCGGGTCCCCTGTCCTCGACGCGGACGCGAACGGATCCTGCCTCCTCGCCCACTCCGACGGTGATGTGGCTCTCCGGGGGCGAGTACTTGAGGGCGTTCGCGAGGAGGTTCATCACCGCCCGCTCCATGCGGTCGCGATCTGCGCGGACCGCCCGGACGGCTGGAGCGACCTCGAGGAGGATCCGCTCGCGATCGTCCGCCGGCAACGCTTCGACGAGCTCGATCACGAGATCGGCCATCGACAGGACGTCCTCGGCGAGGACGAGCTGCCCGGACTCCAGTCGAGCGGATTCGACCAGGTCGGCGATCATCGCGGTCATCCGGCCCGCGTTCCTCAGGATCGCCCCGGTGGCCTTGTGCCAAGCCGGGTCGGTGGCGGCCTGCTGACAGAGGCGGTCGGCCTGCCAGGCGATCACGCCCAGCGGAGCGCGGAGATCGTGCGAGATCAGCGCCAGGAGCTCCTCCTGCATGCGCTTGGCCTCGCAGGCGTTCTCCCTCTGCCGCTCGACCTCCTCGAGAGAGGCCGTCAGTTCGCCGACCTTGCGCTTCAGATCCTCGTCGGTTGCCCGGTAGAGGCGTGCGTTCTCGATTGCGACGCCGATCTGACCCCCGAGCGCCGCGAGGAGCCTGCGATCGAAATGGCCGGGAGGGAGCTCGTCCGGAGGAAACAGGAACATCACGCCGTGGATGCGGCCGTGCGACTGGAGCGGCACGAGGATCCGCGAGATCGCCGGCGGGCACGCGGGGTCCTCGCAGCAGTCCCGGGCGATGACGACCTCGCTCGAGGCTGACGCCTCGCGGCAGAGGCGCTCGCAGACCTCGAGGCAGCGCTCCTTCGCCGACTGCTCCTCGCGTATGCCGCGATGCGCGGCGAGCTCCATCTTCCCGCCATCGCCCACCAGGAAGATCCCGCCCACCGGCTCGAGGCCCGTCACCCTCAGGATCGCGTCCAGGGCCTCCTCGAGGACCACGCCGAGGTCGAGTGAGCCGTTGACCGCAGCCGACACCGCGTTGAGGATCTCGAGCTCCTCGTTTCGCGTGACGAGCTCGGTCTCGGCCCTCTTCCGCCTGGTGACGTCCTCGCCGAAGCTGACCGTGCCGACCACCTCGTCTCCAGTGAGGATCGGGCTCGTCTTGACGGCGATGTCCAGGTCGCGGCCGTCGTCCGTCCTCACGCGAACCTCGTAGCTCTGTTCGTGGCCGGCGAGCGTCTCGGCGAAGATCCGCTGAACCCTCGTCAGGTCTCCCGGCGAGAAGAGCTCCGCCGAGAGAGGCCTGCCGATCCGGTCTGCGAGCGTGCCTCCGGCCAGCTTCCGGGCGCGGTCGTTGAACCAGACGAAGCTTCCCTTGCGGTCGAGGATCCAGATCGCGTCGTGGCAGTGATCGACGACCGTCTGGTAGCGCCGCGTGGCGTCCCGCAGCGACTCCTCCAGCGACGCCTTCTCCCGGACCGTGGCCGACTCGTCGCGGGCCTGCTCGATCGCGAAGACGACCTCGTCGCGATCGTTCTTGATCGGGTGCGAGGTCAGCGAGAGGTGAACGGGCCGGCCTTTCTCGTCGAAACCCGTTCGTCGAGTGGTGGCTTGAACGCCGGTTCGGAACGCCGTCTCCGTGGGACAGCTTGGACATGGGTCCTCGCGCCCCAGGAGCACCCGGTGGCAGGTGTGCCCGATGAGGTCCTGCATCTCGCGTTTCGTCCACCGCTGGATGAAGCGGTTGCAGAGCACGATGCGGTGGTCGCGATCGACGACGAGGACCCCGGCCTCGACTCCGTCGAAGAGCACCGGGAGGTAGGGCGCGAGCGCCCGAGCATCGGCGGCTTCGCTTCGTTCGTGCAGCTCCGACGGCACGCCCCCTCGCCTCCCTTTCGCGGTTCGAATGCGGCAGCACCATAGCAACTCGGTCCCCGTGCGGCAGGGGTTTCGTGGCGAAAAAGATTCGCGGCGAGAGCGGGCTCGCAGGGGCCGCGGGGCCGCCCGTCGGGCGGCCCCGCGGCCCACCCGAGCCCACTTGTGCCGCCCGGCACAGCGAGGTGGTTACGAGCGGCGCCAATGCGCCGCGGATTCGCTCTGCTTTTTGGCGAATTCGACTGGCAGACGGCTTGCTGACAGGAGGTGCCGGAGGGAGACCCATGAGAGCCTTGCGTTCTTGCCCAATCGCCTGTCTGGCCGTGCTGACCTTCGGTTGCGAGCCCGCCGACGAACCTCCGCCCGACGGCGATGCCGACGCGGACGCGGACGCCGACTCCGACGACTGCGTCGACTTCGACGGAGACGGGGCCGGAACCGGGGACGGCTGCCAGGCGGACGACTGCGACGACACCGACCCCGGCACGGTCGACGAGTGTGGGAGCGGGTGCGATGCCAACCCGAGCCGCCGAGGCTGCGCATGCCCGGCGGGGCAGGTCGCGGCCTGCTACCGCGGGCCGGCCGGAACCGGCGACAACGGCGCGTGTTCGGCGGGTCTGCAGCGTTGCGAGGACGGCGTATGGGGGACCTGCGAGGGGCAGGTGCTCCCGGGGATCGAGTCCTGCGATGGCCAGGACAACGATTGCAACGGCGAGCTCGACAACGGGGTCCTGTCGGCGTGCGGCGATTGCAACGTCGACTGCCAGTCGAGCTGCATAGGGCTCGGCTGCGGCACGGCGTTCGACCCGGCAGACGGGCGCTCGGTGGTCGAGGACGCGGGCGGCGGGCTGACCCTCGGCGGGCAGACTTCGATCACGAACCACGTGATCTGGATCGCCAACAGCGGCGAGGGGACGGTCTCCAAGGTCGACACGCGACTGCGCGAGGAGGTCGCCCGCTACGACACCGGACCGTCGGCGAACTCGGATCCGTCCCGCAGCACGGTGAACCACAAGGGCGACGTCGTCTCCGTGAACCGCGGGGAGGGAAGCGCGACCAAGATCCTGGCGAGCGACTGCGTCGACCAGGACGGGGACGGGTTGCGCACGTCATCGGGACCGGACGACGTGCTCCCGTGGGGCGAGGACGACTGCGTCGTCTGGCACCTCGACGGCATTCCTGGCGCGAGGGGCAGCGCGGTCGAGCTTCGGACGGACCTCGAGAACGGGGTCCACGAGTACGTGTGGATCGGTTCGTACGACCAGGGGACCATGTACGAGATCGACTCCGAGGAGGGGGAGCTCACGGGACGCGAGGTCGATGGGGTCATGCCGTACGGCGCCGCGCTCGGCCCCGGCGGACTGCTCTGGACCTTCGGCGGGAGCTGGAGCTCGATCGTGAGCATCGACACGACGACGCTCGACACGAACGAGATCGCGCTGCCTCCGGACGAGGGCTGGTACGGCATCACCGTCGACTCGCAGGGGCGCATCTGGATCGGCGGCACCGTCGCGCGCTACGACCCGGCGACCGAGGAGTGGGAGTCGCCCATGGCGAACGTCTCGGGCGGCGGCATCGCGGTCGACGGCAACGACAACGCGTGGGTCGGCGAGTTCGGGTCCGCCTGGTTCGTCGACGGCGAGACGATGGAGGCCACGTCGATCGCGGGCGCGGGTGGGCACGGCTGGGCGATCGACTTCGACGGCTACGCCTGGTCGATCATCTGGGGCTGGGGCCCGGGCAGCGGCGAGGCGATCGTCGTCGACCCCGAGACCCTCGAGGTCGATGACTCCGTCGACGGGTTCGGCGCGCCATACACGTACTCGGACATGACCGGATTCCAGCTCGTCAACGCGACGAATCCGGTCGGGACGTACCCGCACATCTACGAGGCCTGCGCCGAGGGCGAGACGACGCACTGGAGCCACCTGACCTGCGAGGTCGTGGCCCCGAGCGGTACCCTCGTCTCCTTCAGGATGCGGATCGCCGACACTCCCGAGGCGCTCGCGGCCGCGAGGTGGGTGGAGGTCGTCTCCGTTCCGCCCGAATCGTGCCCCGTCGAGCTCGACCCGATCCTCGCCGCCGCGGGCCTCGGCGCCGACGAGATCGACGGTCGTTACGCCGAGGTCGAGGCAACCCTCGAGAGCACGACGCGCACCGATCGCCCGATCCTCGAGTCCATGGGCGTCTTCCAGTCGTGCGAGGGCGTCTTCCAGTAGTCGCGATCTCCCCTGGGTCATCCGAGTCCATTTTTCATGTTATTCTGGACTCGTGTTTCGCAGAACACTGACACCCCCACGCGGGAGCTTCTTCCTCTTCGGCCCTCGCGGGACGGGGAAGTCCACCTGGGTTCGCGACGAGCTGCCCGGCGCCGTCCACCTCGATCTCCTGGAGTCAGGGCTCTATCTCGAGCTCCTGGCGGCGCCGGAGCGCCTCGAGTCCAAGATCCCTCCCGAGCACCGCGGATGGGTCGTCCTCGACGAGGTCCAGAAGGTGCCAGCGCTGCTCGACGAGGTGCACCGCCTGATCGAGCGCAAGAAGCTGCGGTTCGCCCTCACGGGCTCGAGCGCCCGAAAGCTGCGTCGCGGCGGCGTGAACCTCCTCGCCGGTCGAGCGGTGACCCTGCGAATGCACCCGCTGACGCACGCCGAGCTGGGCCAGGCGTTCGACCTCGGGCACTCGCTGCGGTTCGGACAGCTTCCAGTGGTGCAGACAGACCGGGATTCAGATTCGGCCCGCGCGTACCTTGCGAGCTACGTCGCGGCCTACCTTCGCGAGGAGGTCATGCAGGAGGGTCTCACGAGGAACCTGGCCGCCTTCAGCCGATTCCTGGAGGCCGCGTCATTCTCGCAGGCCTCGCCGCTGAACATCTCGGCCGTCGCGCGCGATTGCATGGTCGAGCGCAAGGTCGTCGAGGACTACTTCGGCATCCTGGAGGATCTGCTGATAGGCGTCCGACTGCCGGTCTTCACGCGGCGCGCCAAGCGCCGCCTCGTGAGTCACCCGAAGTTCTTCTTCTTCGACGTCGGTGTCTTCCGCACCGTCAGACCCCGTGGCCCTCTCGATTCGGTCGAGGAGCTCGAAGGCGCCGCCCTCGAGACGCTTCTGCTCGAGGAGCTGCGGGCCATGAACGACTACGCACGTGCCGACTACTCACTCCACTACTGGAGGAGCACGACGGGGCTCGAGGTCGACTTCGTCCTCTATGGCGAGCGCGGCCTGTGCGCCTTCGAGGTCAAGCGCTCCGCGCGCGTGCGGCGCGAGGACCTGAGGTCCCTCGAGGCATTCCTCGAGGACTACCCGATGGCGCGAGCCACGGTCGCGTATGGCGGACATCGGGTGGACCGCGCCGGCGCGATCCGCATCTTGCCCTTCGGGCGCTGTCTGCAGGAGCTGCCGGCGATCCTCGGGATCGAGTGACCGCGGCCCGGCTGGCCCGTCGCCGACCCCGGGATTATGCTGATGGTCGGTCGGATGGTCGGGTCCCTCCTTCGCTTCCTCGTCCGCGTGTCGCAGGTCGTGCTCATCCTGCTCCTCGTGGTCGTCCCGGTGCCCGTGACGTTCTCGTGGATGAAGGCGCCGCAGCGGGACGCGAGAGATCACCCGGCCGAGGTCGTGCGCAAGAGGTGACTTCTCGGCGGGTCCGGCGCTAACGTTCGCCACCTCGTGCTCCCTCGCCTTCCGGCTCTCGCAATGCTCGCAGTTGTCGCCTGCAGCGCGTGCGAGCGACGCGCTGCCGGGCCGCGCCGGATCGATCCGCCCGCCGCGCCCGGGGCTCTCGCGCCGAACCTCGCGGTAGTCGACGGCTCGGTCGCCATGAGCTGGCTCGAGCGGGCGGGCGACGTGCGGCGCTTTCGGTTCGCCGTCCTCGAGGCAGATGGGTGGAGCCGGCCTGCGACGATCGCCGAAGGGGCGGATCTCGTGGCGAACTGGGCGGACTTCCCCTCCATCGTCGCCACCGGTTCGAGGACGCTCTACGCCCACTACGCGCGGGAGCTCGATGGGGCCGAGGCGACGGCGATCGAGGTGGCGCGGTCCAGAGATCGAGGCAAGACCTGGAAGTCGATCGGAAGGCTTCACGAGGACACGACCAGGAGCGAGCATGGCTTCGTGTCGCTGCTCGCCGATGGGCCGCGGGTCCGGGCCTTCTGGCTCGACGGGCGCGAGATGGCCGGCGGCGAAGGCCCGATGACGCTCCGGACCGCCCTCGTGGGCGGCAGCGTGGAGCCGGGCGAGGTCCTCGACCCTCGCACCTGCGAGTGCTGCGGGACGGCCGCCGCGATGACCTCGCAGGGTCCGATCGTCGTCTACCGCAACCGCGGCGAGGACGAGGTTCGCGACCCCTGGAGCGTGCGCGCGACGAAGCGTGGCTGGACCTCGCCGAGGCCCGTCCACGCGGACGGATGGCGCGTGCCGGGCTGCCCCGTCAACGGGCCGGCCGTCGCTGCCGACGGAGAGCGCGTCGCGGTCGCGTGGTTGACGTACGCGGGCAGCCGGCAGAGCGTCCGCGTCGCGTTCTCGTCGAACGCCGGCCGGACCTTCGGCGCTCCGATCGAGGTCGACGGCCCGAGCGGCCGCGAGGCTCCGATCGGGCGCGTGGGAGTCGTCCTCGACGACGACGGCGGCGCGATCGTCACGTGGGTCGACGGCCGTCGCGAGCGGGCCACGATCCGGGCGCGCAGGGCGAAGGGCGGGAAGCTCGGCCGAGCGATCGAGATCGCGAGGACCACGTCGGAGCGCGACAGCGGCTTCCCCCGCGTCGTCCGCGCCGGCGACGACCTCCACTTCGCATGGACCGATCCGGGATCGCCATCCAGCGTGCGCGCGGCGCGGCTTCCGATCTCCGCGGTGCCCCCGGCGAGGGACCGACTGCGGCCGGACCGCGGCGCAGCCGACGACTTGCTGGCGGTCGGCTCTCACGCTCCCGCAGTCGAGGCTCGCACTCTCGATGGCGCGGGCGCGTCCCTCGCCTCCCTGCGCGGCCGGGTGGTGCTCCTGAACCTCTGGGCCACCTGGTGCGAGCCCTGCCGCCAGGAGCTGCCCGAGCTCGCCGCCCTTCAGGAGCGCTACGCCTCCCGAGGGCTGCAGATCGTCGGCCTCAGCGTGGACTCGGACGAGAAGCCCGAGGAGCTACGCCGCTTCGTGGCTCGACGCCGGATCGGGTTCTCCGTCTGGCACGACGCGCGCGACGTCGCATCCGCGCGGCTCGGCGTGTCGATCCTGCCGGCGTCCTTCCTCATCGACCGGGAGGGCGTGCTCAGGTGGCGAAGGTCGGGCGCCCTGAGCGCGCGGGATCCCGACCTCCAGAGCGCGATCGCCGCGGCGCTTCACTCCGGCTCGACGAAGTAGATGTCGACGTCGTAGGGGACGCCGCCCTCGAGCTCGACGTGCACGAAGAAGAGCCTGCCATCACCGGTGAAGGTCGCCTCACCCACGTGGGGTGAAAGAACGAGCTCCGCCTCGCCCTCGAAGCCACCGTCCTCGGTCGTGGCGACCCTCCAGATCTCGCGGCGCCCTCCCCGTGTGGAGGTGAAGTAGATGAATCTCCCATCTGGCGAGAACGTCGGCTGGATCTCCGAGGCCGCGGAGCTCACGGGCTCCCCGAGCGCCTCGGCCTCGGCCCAGACGCCCTGGGCGTCCCGCTGGATCTTCCAGATGTCCAGGTCGCCGAGACCGCCGGGTCGGTTCGAGGCGAAGTAGAGCGTGCGCCCGTCGTCCGTCACCCACTGCTCTCCCTCGAGGTATCGCGAGTTGACCTCGCGACCCAGGTGCGTGCCCGGCTCGGGGACGGAGTTGGCCATCGCCGCCTCGAAGATGTCGAGGTCGAAGCTCTGTCCCTCGGGGTACCCGTCCACCTCGCCGAAGTTCTGCGGGCTCTGGGCGTGCCAGACGACCCAGCTCCCGTCAGGGGCGACGCTGGTCTCGCCGGGCAGCGCCCCGGAGTCGCCGCGGCGGAGATCGAGGAGGCGCGCCGGGCCCCACTCGCCGCCGTCGAGGTCGTGGAAGCGGACCTCCGTGCCCTCCACGATCCGGCCTTCGTCGAGCAGCAACTGGAAGTCGTTGATCATGTACCAGTAGTAGACGCGCGTCCCGTCGGGCGAGACCTCGACTGCGTCCTGCGGGCAGGGGTCGTCGAGCGCCAGGCGGATCGGCGGGCCGAAGTCTGCTACCCGGGTCTCGGGAGGCTCCGGGATCGGCCCGGGCCGCTCCTCGAGCTCGCAAACGAGCGTCGACAGCGGCGCCCCGGGCAGCGCCGCGTCGTCGCCGGAGTCGGTCTCTCCCGCGTCTCGCCCCGGCTCCGCGTCCGCCGCGGCGTCGTTCGGGCCGGTGGCAGCGTCGAGGAGAGCCGTCCCTTCGTCCCCGCACGAGCAGCCGTGCAGGAGGAGGACGACGGCGGCGCGAAACACCCCTACCTGCCTCGCTTCAGCTCGGTGAGGACGAGCTTGGCGACGGCCTTGAGCGTGTCGAAGACGCCCACGCCTGTCGTGGCGACGCCCTCGAAGTCGGGGACGTTCATCGGGTTCAAGAGCGACTTCAGCTCGTCGACGTTCGCGACGTGGGGCAGGTCGCGCTTGTTGTACTGGACGACGTAGGGCAGCTTGTCGAGCGCGTAGCCCTGCTCGGCGAGGTTCGTGCCCAGGTTCTCGAGCGACTCGATGTTCGCCTCCATGCGCTCGATCTGCGAGTCGGCGACGAAGACGACGCCGTCGACGCCCTTCAAGATGAGCTTCCGCGAGGCGTCGTAGAAGACCTGACCGGGCACGGTGTACAGATGGAAGCGCGTCCTGAACCCCCGGATCTCGCCCAGCGAGAGGGGAAGGAAGTCGAAGAACAACGTTCGCTCGGTCTCGGTCGCGAGCGAGATCATCTTGCCCTTCGCCTCGGGGTTGGTCTTCGTGTAGATGTACTGGAGGTTCGTCGTCTTCCCGCACAGGCCGGGGCCGTAGTAGACGATCTTGCAGTTGATCTCCCTCGACAGGTAATTGATGAAGGACATTCGGTACCCGGTCAGTCGTTGAAGAGGTTGTCGATGTCCTCGTCCGTTATCTCGGCGAAGGGCGAGTCGAAGCCTGGCTCCTGGACCTTCGTCAGGAGCGCCGTGAAGATCCGGTTGAGGTCCTCGGTGGCCTTCTTCACCCTGAGCCGCACCAGCCCCAGGGACGATCGGGCGTCGAAGATCACGACGAGGATGACCCGGTTGCCGACGAGCTGGATGTGGATGTTCGCCTTCTCCCCCTCGTGAAACTGGGTCGCGAACTCCTGCTCCTTGAGGAGCTTGGCCATCCCCCCCGTCGCCGCCACGTTGCCCGCCGTCAGCGAGGCCAGGCTGGTCGTGTCGATGTGCTCGGTCTCGCCGGCGGCCGCGATGAGCTGCCCGTTCTTGTCGACGATGAAGACGGTCCGGGAATTGGCTTCACGCACGAGGCGGTCGACGATCGTCTGGATCTGGTTGAACTCCTCCTCGTACATGACCATCTGGGGATCGGCCATCCGCAGGCTCCTTGTTCTCTCCCGGGTCCTCTGGGGCCCGCCCGTCGTCAGCCTCACCTGTACCGCACTTCACGAAGCATCGGCAACCGCCGTGGCCTTCACGCCACCGAGCGAGCGTATCAGAAGCTTCCATACTTCGAAGGCCAGAATTGGGAGCGCGGAAAGTCCCAGGACCAGTCCCCACTCTGCGGGCGTCAGGGGCGTCGTCTGGAAGACGGGCCGCAGCACCGTCGTCATCGTCAGCAGGTGGATGCCCGCCGAGATCAGGTTGGCGACCCAGAGGAACCGGTTCGAGAACAACCCGCGGAACGCCGAGTTGAGCCGCGAGCGGCAATTGAACGTGTGAAACAGCGGCGAGAGCGCCAGGACGCAGAAGACCATCGTCCGGGCGTGGATCATGTGCCCGAGGTGCTCGTCGGGCGTCTCACCACGATGCGGCGGGCAGAGCGAGTACAGGTACACGGCAGCCGCTGCCATGATCGCGCCGACCGCCACCATCCCCAGGTAGGCACGGGTGTCCAGGAGGCCCTCGGCGACGCCGCGCGGCTTCTCGCGCATCTGGCCGTCCTCCGGCGGGTCCACGCCCAGCGCCAGCGCCGGCAGGCCGTTCGTCACGAGGTTGATCCAGAGGATCTGCAGCGGGGTCAGGGGCGACGCCCAGTCCATCATGGACGTGGCGAACACCAGCATCACGAGCCCCGCGTTCGACGAGAGCAGGAAGAAGATGAACTTCTGGATGTTGCGGAAGATGGCCCGGCCCTCGCGCACGGCCACGACGATGGTCGCGAAGTTGTCGTCCGCGAGCACCATGTCGGCCGCCTCGCGGGCGACGTCCGTGCCCCCCTGCCCCATCGCGATGCCGATCTGCGCCTCCTTGATCGACGGCGCGTCGTTGACGCCGTCACCCGTCATCGCCACGACCGACCCGCGGGACTTGAGCGCCCTGACGATCCGGAGCTTGTGCTCGGCCGTGACGCGGGCGAAGACGCGGACGCGCGAGACGCGCTCCTCGAGGAGCTGAGCGCTCATGTCGTCGAGCTCCGCTCCCGTGACGGCGACGTCGCCCTCGCCCCACAGCCCCAGCTCCTTGGCGATCGCGACCGCCGTCAGCCGGTGATCGCCGGTGATCATCACGACCTTGACGCCCGCCTTGTGCGCCACGACGACGGCGTCGCGAACCTCGGGCCGCGGGGGATCCATCATCCCGACGATGCCCAGGAGCTCGAGCTCGTCTTCGGGGTCGTCGCCGACCTCCTCCTTGCGGGCCACGGCCAGGACCCGGAGCGCCCTCGCCGCCATCGCGTCCGCGTCGTCGAGGACCGCGTGCAGGTTCGCCTCGGTGGCAGGGACCCGCTCGCCCGCGAGCCGCACCCACTTGCAGCGCGGCAGGATCTTCTCTGCACCGCCCTTCAGGTACGCGTGCTCCTTGCCCTCCGGGTCGCGGACGATGACCGTCATCATTCGCCGGTCGCTGGAGAACGGGATCTCCCGTACGAGCTCGTGGCTCTCCAGGAGCTGGTCGCGGGCCTGTCCGACCTTCGCCGACAGCGTCAGGAGCGCCCCTTCCGTCGGGTCGCCGAGCACCTTGTAGGCGCCGTCCTTCAGCTCCAGCCTCGCCGAGTTGCACAGCGCCACAGCGCGGGCGAGGAGCTGCAGATCGCCGTGCTGGGTGGCGTCGATCTTCTCGCCCCCGCGCAGGAACGCCCCGATGGGCTTGTACCCCTCGCCCTCCACCTCGAGCCGATGGCCGCCGACCGAGACGGCCCGGACGGTCATCTGGTTCTGCGTCATCGTTCCCGTCTTGTCCGAGCAGATGTACGTGGAGCATCCAAGCGTCTCGACCGCAGGGAGCTTGCGGACGAGCGCGCCCCGCTTCGCCATCCGCTGCATCCCGAGGGCGAGGGTGATCGTCGTGATCGCCGGCAGGCCCTCGGGGATGGCCGCCACGGCCACCGAGACGGCGGTGAGCAGGAGCATCGCCACGTTGGGCTCGGCGCGGAGGAAGCCGACCGCGAAGATGATCGCGGAGACCACGAGGCAGCCGATGAGGATCCACCGCCCCGTGACGGCCAGTCGGGTCTCGAGCGGCGTCGGCTCCTCCTTCGTCGTGGCCATCAACGTGCCGATGTGCCCGAGCTCGGTGGACGCGCCGGTCTGCACGACCAGGCCGAGGGCACGGCCACGGACGACCGAGGTGCCCATGTAGACCATGTTCGATCGCTCGGCGAGCGGCGCCTCCTCGGAGCAGAGGGCGCGGGCGCTCTTCGGAACGGACGTGCTCTCGCCGGTCAAGGACGACTCCTCGACCTCCACGTCCGCCGTCTCGGCCAGCCGCATGTCCGCGGGGATCTGGTCGCCGGTGTCGAGCTCGACCACGTCGCCCGGGACGAGCACCGACGCGGGCTCGACGACCACGCCGCCGTCGCGCCGGATCTTCGCGGTCGGCGCCGCCATCTTCTGGAGCGCGTCGAGGGCCTTGGCCGCCCTCCTCTCCTGGAAGAAGCCGAGGAGCGCGTTGACGACGACGATCAGGGCGATCGCGATGACGTCGCTGAAGCGCGACAGGCCGGAGTGTCCGCGCGCGGGCTCCAGGACCGCGACGACCGCCGCGATGACGGCCGCGGCCAGGAGCGTCAGGACGAGGGGATTGATGAACTGCTGCAGGAGCTGCTTCCAGGCCGGATCGCGCGGCGCCTGCGGCAGGAGGTTCGGGCCGACTCTCTCGCGCCGGGACGCAGCCTGCTCGACCGACAGACCCCGAGCGAGATCCACCTCCCACTCCTTGGTGACCTCCTCCGGGGTGAGGGCGTGCCAGTGGAAAGCGGGAGAGGGCATTCGGGGCCAGGTATGTACTGGGATCCGGGTCGCCCCGCAAGGCAAACGGTCGTGCGGGGGTGCGTTGCACGGTCCCGGGTTTTGCCAGACGTAGACGTAGACGTGGACGTAGGCGTGGACGTTGACGGCGACGACGACGTGAACGTCGGCGACCCGCGTTCGACGCGACCCGCCCTCGCCGCGGCGGTCCGCAGGGGAAGTCAACCGGGGTCCGTCCAGGTCCACGTCCACGTCGCCGTCAAGGTCCACGTCAACGGCGACGTCGACGACCGGCGAAACCCGGGGCCGTGCAACGCACCCGTCGCGCGGTGTGGTGCTAGGCTTCGAGGCGTGCTCCACGTCGCTCTGCTCCTCGTCCGGAACGCAATCGCCCTCGCCCTGTGGCCTGTCCGCGCCCTCGCGCGGGCGTTCGGCAAGCGGCGCCCGGTCTGGGTGAAGGTCGAGCTCAGGGGTGCGCTCCACGAGGTCGCCAGGCCGCGGCCCTTCTGGGACCCGCGGCCGGCGCGCCCGAGCGTCGAGGGGATCCGGCGCGACCTGGAGCTGGCGCGCAAGGATCCCATGGTCGAGGGAGTGATCTTCGAGGTCGGCGGCCTGCGCGCGGGCTGGGCGACCTGCGAGGCCCTGCGCGAGCTCTGCGGCGCCTTGCGCGAATCGCGCAAGCGCACGGTCGCCTGGCTGCCGAGCGGCGCGGGTACCCGCGAGTACTTCGTGGCGTGCGGCTGCGACGAGGTCCACGCGCCGCCCGCCGCGTCGCTCTTCGTCCTCGGCCTCGCACGCGAGGCGAGCTACCTCAAGCAGACGCTCGATCGAGTCGGCGCTCGCGTGGAGGTGATCGCCGCCGGCGCGTACAAGAGCGCCGCCGAGTCGCTCAGCAGGGCCGAGATGTCGCAGGCCGACCGGGAGCAGACGGAGGCGCTGCTCGACGCGATCTACGACCGCATCCTGCGGGCGATCGCGGGCGACCGGCGCATGGACGTGGCGACGGCGCGGGCGCGCATCGACGCGGGCCCGATGCGGCCGGGCGAGGCCCTGGCGGCGGGCCTGATCGACGGCGTCTCCTACGACGACGAGCTGCGGCGCCACCTCTGGGGCGACCGCAAGGTCTCGGTGGTCGCGCTGCCGCGGTGGGCGCGGGCGCGACGTCGGGCCCGGCCCTGGCGCCGGCTGCGGCCGCGGCCGGTGATCGCGATCCTCGACGTCAGCGGGATCATCGTGTCGCGCGCCGGACCCACGATGAACGGCCGGGTCGCGGCGGCCGACGCGTTCGTGAAGGCGGCCAGGGTGGCGCGCGAGCATCCCCAGGTCTGCGCCGTCGTCGTCCACGTGGACTCCGGAGGAGGCTCGGCGCTCGCGTCCGACGAGATGCACCACGCGGTCTGTCGCCTGCGCGAGAAGCACCCGGTGTGCGCGTCGTTCGGCGACGTGGCGGCCTCCGGGGGCTACTACGTCGGGGTCGGCTGCGAGCGGATCTTCGCCAGGCCGACCACCATCACGTGCTCGATCGGCGTCATCACGGGCAAGCTCGACGTCTCGGGCACGCTCGCCAAGCTGGGGATCGGTCACGAGATCGTGGCGCGGGGCGCCCACGCGGCGATCCTGTCTCCGGCCAAGTCCCTGACGGAGGGCGAGCGCTCGGCGCTCACGCGCGAGGTGATGCAGACCTACGACCTGTTCCTCGAGCGCGTGGTGGCCGGAAGGGGACGTCCCAAAGAGGAGGTCGCCTCGCTGGCGGGGGGACGGGTGTGGGCCGGATCCGATGCGCGGGACAGGGGCCTGGTCGACGACCTGGGGGGCCTGCCCGCCGCGGTCGCGTGGGCGCGGGAGCGCGCGGGGGATCGGGGGCGCGAAGCGATCGTCCGGATGCTGCGGCTGGGCCCGGGCGCGCCGCCGGAGCCTCCTCCGCTGCCGGCCGCGATCGCGCGCTCCCTGCGGCTGCTGTACCTCGTGCAGGCGGAGCGGGTCCTGGCGATCGCCGATCTCGACCTGGAGGAGCCGTGGGGCTGATTGGCACCTTCGTCTGCGGAGCTTGCGGCTACCGCTCGCGGCCGATCCTGCTCGGCGCGGGCGGCGAGCCGTACGAGCTCGCGCTCGGGCTCTGCGGGAGGTGCCGGGAGATCCTCACGTTCGACCCCGACTTCACGTTCTGCAACGTCTGCGGGCACTCGATCTCGGGACTGGCTCAGGACGAGGAGGGAGCGGCTCCGTGCCCGCGCTGCGGCGGCGCGGCGGAGCTGCGCGAGGAGTGATCAGGGCCCCTGGCGAATCGGGAGGACGTTGTCGGCGCGCACGGCGCGCTGGGCCCGGCGCAGGTCCGGAGGGTAGAGGTCGCGTACGTCCTCGTACCAGGGACCGTGATTCGTCTGGCGCGGCTGGACGCCGCCCGCGAGGTTCCCGACGACGTTCGTCTGGATGTAGCCCCATTCGGGCGCGGTCATCGCGCCGTTGACGTTCCAGAACGTGCCGCGTGCGCCCGAGTGCGGGCCCTTGCACGGGTCGCCACCGCACGACGCCCGCGACCTCGGGATTGACCCGCTGGGCCGGCAACCCTATAAGTGTGCTTGCCTCATGGCCTACTACATCACGGAGAACTGCACGGGGTGCACCGCCTGCACCAAGCGCTGTCCGACCGAGGCCATCACGGGCGACCGCAAGATGCTCCACGTCATCGACCCGGAGCTATGCATCGACTGCGGCGCTTGCGGGGTCGTCTGCCCCGACGAGGCGATCTTCGACAGCCACGGGGTCCTCTGCGAGATGCTCAAGGCGAACGCGCGCCCGAAGGCGATCGTCGACGACCAGTGCTGCACGGGGTGCGAGTGGTGCGTCGCGGCCTGCCCGTTCGACGCGCTCGAGATGATCGAGAACCCGGGCGACGGGAGCTTCCCGCGGCTCGCGTCGCTCATCGAGAAGAAGTGCACGGGCTGCACGGTCTGCCAGCTCGACTGCCCCTACGACGCCATCCACGTCTTCCGTGTGGACGACCCACGATGGGCGGCTCGCAAGCAGAGGAACGCCGAGTGGAGGCTCTCCGTCGGCGCCGCAGCACCGAAGGCTGCCTGAGGACGCGGCGGTGGGCCACGAGACGCCGAAGCTGGATGAGCCCCGGGGAGCGACGGCGAGCAGCGAGACCGCCGAGAATCGTGGCGAGCCCCAGGATGCGACGGCGAGCGGCACCGCAACGAGCGCGGACGGGGAGGAGCTGGGCCGCATCGAGACGCTCTACGAGGCGGGCGACTTCCGCTCCGTCAACCACCTCGCGGGAGCGCTGTCGGAGCGACCCACGGACGACGTGGTCAAGGAGCGCGCGAAGACGCTGGCCTCGCGAGTGCAGATCGATCCGTTCGTGCTGTGGGTCTGGGCCGGCACCACGGTGCTGGTCTTCGGGCTCGTGTACGCGTTCGTGCTGCGGTGACTCGCTCGCTCGCGGCGCTGGTCGTCCTGGCCGCCTGCGGCGGCGCGCAGACCCGCGCCGACGGAAGCGGGTCGGTCCGGGCCGTCGACTTCTTCCCGATGGGCAGGGGGAGCGCGTGGAGCTACGACATCGATGACGGCGTCGAGACGGTCCTCGTGACGTCACGCGTCGTCGAGCGAAGCGGGAACCGCGTGACCGTTCTCAACCCCGTCGGCGAGGAGATGCGCTACGAGGTGCGCGACGACGGCATCTACCGTCCGGACCGGCGGGTCTACCTGCTGCGCGATCCGCTGGAGGTCGGCGCCGAGTGGGACTCGGCCGCGGGGATGCGCGCGAGCGTGACGTCGCTGAATCGCCGGGTGCGAACGCCGTCGGGCGAGTTCGCGTGCCTCGAGGTCGTGGAGGAAGGCGGCGAGCAGGGCCTGAGGATCGTCACCCGGTACGCCCGCCGCGTCGGACCGGTGGAGATCATCGCCGGCATGAGGCTGTCGGGCGGCCGGAGCGCCAGCACCAGGGCGATCCTTCGCGGATTCGTCGCCAGGTAGTGGAGGCCTGCCACTCCAGTCGGGTCCCGCAAAAGCGCAGGATTCCCCGGGGGACGGCGACGGCATATCACGTGCACCGGCCGAGGGCGGACACATGCCCAGGCACAATCTCGTCCTGATCGTTTGTGCGTCGCTCCTTCAGGGCTGCGGCGGTGGCGAGAGCGGCGGCGAGCCGGTCGATGCGGGCCCCGCCGGATGCGTGGACCTCGATCACGACGGCTTTGGACAGGGATCCGACTGTCTCGGGGACGACTGCGACGAGACCGACGATGGCGTCCACGACGGCTGTGGCGAGGACTGCGTGACGGATCCGGAGGCGACGGCGTGCCCGTGCCTCGAAGAGGCGGCTGTCGCTCCGTGCTACACCGGACCGGAGGGGACCTCGGACCATGGCGAGTGCAAGGTCGGGCTCCGCCGCTGCGTGGATGGTCTGTGGAGCGGTTGCGAGGGCCAGATCACTCCGGACCGGAGCGAGGAATGCAACCTCCTCGACGACGATTGCGACGGCGAGATCGACGAGGGTGCGACGAACGAGTGCGGCACCTGCGACGAGGATTGCCAGTCGCTCTCGGTGGGTCGAGAGGGCGACGAGGCGTGGAACGTCGACGAAGAGGGCTCGCCCGGGCTAGTGATCGACGGCGAGGGAGCGATCACGCTCAGGTCGTCCAGCGTGCTCTTGCCCTACATCTGGATCCCCAACGCGGGCGACGGCACGGTCTCCAAGGTCGACACGCAGACGCTGGTCGAGGAGGGCCGGTACGCGCTTGGACCGGGCGACGGCGGCATCGGGATGACCGCGCTGGGCGGGATCAGCGTCAACCTCGAGGTCGACGTCGTCGTGAGCGCCAGCCGCCCGGGCCCGCGCGTCACGCGAATCAACCTGGAGGACTGCCAGGACGGTGACGGCGACGGCGTCCTCGAAACGTCGACCGGCGGCGAGGATGTCCTCGACTTCGGCGAGGACGAGTGCGTCGAGTGGTCCACGGAGATCCCGACGGCGGGGATCCAGTCGTTGACGACGGTCGCGTGGGAGCAGCGCGTCGTCCTCGACGGCGTCGAGTACTACGTCTGGGTTGGTGATGCACTGGCCAGTCGGATCGTCGAGCTCAGCGCGGACGGCGAGCTGACCGGAAGGAGCGCGGACGTCGACCCGGTCGTGGTCGCGGGGATCGCCGTCGACCCGAACGGCGATCTCTGGGCTGGATCTCACGGGACTGCGGGGCACCTGGCGCGAGTCGACACGGAGGATCTCGAGGTCACGACCTTCCGGTACGACGGGCAGAAGTACGACTGCATCGCGGCCGACGCGGAGGGGAAGATCTGGATCACGGGCCTCGAGTCGAGCTCGGCGATGTTCGATCCGGAGGAGGAGGAGTTCACGGACCTGTCGATCGATGCGTGGGGGATCTCCGTCGATGCCGAGGACTACGTCTGGTTCGGCGGGCTCGACGGCTTTCTCTATCGCGTCGATCGCGAGACGCTCGAGTCCGAGCAGGTCGACGGCGGCTTCGGGGGCGAGGGCGCGGGGATCTTCGGTGGAGGCTTCGTCTACACGGCCGTGGACACCGATGGCCTCGTCTGGAACATGTCGAGCATGGGCGACTCGGCCTACATGTTCGGCCCGGACAGCGTCGATGGCGGCGAGGCGGCGCTCGAGCTCGCGCTCGACACGCTGTCGAGCCCCGGCACGTGTGGCGACATGACGGGGACGCAGCTCGGGTACGTCGCAGTGCCGCAGGGAATCTACGACCACATCTTCGATGGTTGCGACGAGGCCGAAGGAGGGACCGACTGGCGCTCGCTCGAGTACGACGCGGTGCTGCCGGAGGGCTCGTCGGTGAGGTTCGAGGCGCGGATGGCCGGCACCGTGGCGGGCCTGATCGCCGCCGCATGGTTCGAGGTCGGCGTCGCCCCGGCCGCGGCCACTCCGATCGATCTCGCGGCCGCGATCCAGGCCGCCGGCGTCCGTCCCGCGAAGTACCTCGAGATCAGGATGCGGCTCTACCCGGGCCGCGGCGACGCGAACCCCCGCGTCTTCTCCATCGACGTCCTGCGGGCTTGCGGCTCTCCTATCGGGTAGGCGCGGGCCGTTCGAAGAGCTGCACCGTGAACGGCCCGATGCCGGGGCTCGAGACGGCCGCGGCGGTCGTGCGGTCGAGGAACGCGATATCCAGCGTGCCGTTCTCGGAGGGGCACAGGTCGTCGTCGATGGCGATCACGCGATCGGTCGAGCGAACGCTCTCGTTCACGGCCTCGAGGACTCGACGTGCTCGAAGGGTCATTCGCACGAGCGCCGCTGGCGCCGGCGCCGTCGGGCTCGCTGGCCGGCGGCGAGCACCTGGGGCGAGAATGACGACGCTGCGATAGCACTGTCCGCGTCGCGCGGGAAACTCGAGCGGCGGCACCTGCTCGAGCCGGCCGATGAAGAGGGGGCTCGAGGGCTGGAACCCGCGCATCAGACGCAGGGCGGTCTCGCGGGCCGGATCGGTAGCCGGCCGCTGCGCGGTGGGCTGGAGCGCCGGAGGGGGTCGGGGCGAGGGAGGCGCGGGAGCCGCCGCGCCAGGGGGCAACCGATAGCGGCTCGGGGCCGGTTGGATCCGGAGCAGGTACTGGCCACCGCTCGCGGGGGTGATCTCCTCCACCTCGAGGGCGATCTGCTCTCCGGGTCGCACGACGAGCTGGAGCTGCGTAGCGGGGGGTGGGGTCCAGCCGCCCTCGCTCCGCCTGGCGCTCAGCTTCGCCCCGAACCCGTCCGTCACGAGCTCGACCCTCACGGACCCACCCGAGTCCCACGAGAGCCCGTAACGATCACAGAGGTTCGCGCAGACGTCGTCCCCTGCCGCGAGCGCGCCCGGCAGCACCATGCCCGGCTGTGCTGCGGCCGTCCGGGCTGCTAATGGCAGGAACGCGAAGAGAACCTGGATCGCGCGCATGTGGCGATGTACGAAGAAGCCACCCGAGAGCTTCCCTCACTTCAGGCGCACGTGGATGGTCGAGTGGCGTCCTTCGACCTCGACCGACCAGACGACGGGATCGGCGGTCCCGCGGGCTGCGACCGCACGAGCGAGCCGTTCGAGGCGCTCGCCCCCGATGGGGGCCACGAGCGGAACGAGGCGCGAGGGAGATGCGGCGCCCAGCGTGACGAGTCTTCCGTCCCCCGCTCGACGAAGTGCCGCCACATCCGCCCGGCCGAGGACGGAGGCGGCTGGCGCCCAGTCGATCCCGTCGGTAGCTCCGGCAACGACACGGATCTGGCCGGCGGTGGGGATCGAGCCGAGCTCCCACCGGTCCCCTAACGGCCCGGAGGCGCCGCCCCGGAAGACTCGGCTGCGCGCGTGCGCGAGGCGCGAGGCAGGGCCGATCCACGCACCCAGACGCTCGCCCACGAGTCCCAGGTAACCGCCGCCCATCGCGTCGGCCAGGCCGTCGATCGCCGCGGCAGCGCCGTCCGGGTCGCGCGCCTCGCTCGCGACCCGAAGCGTCGCGCGCGATCCGTCGAGCCCCAAGGCGAACGCGCCTTCGGGACCGGTGGCCGCATCCCAGGCCGCCGCCAGGCTGCGCAGGGTCGCGGTCTCGGAAGGCGCCATGCGAGGTCCCGCGATCCGCGCGAGGAGCGCGATGGTCCTCGCGCTCTCGGCTCGTCGTTCCTCCTCCCCACGGCGGACGCCGACCGCGAGCGGCGCATCGGCCGGCATCAGGCCGAGGAGCTCGACGTCGCCGGGCGCCGACCGCTCGAGCTCGACGGCCAGGTCGGTGCCGGCGATGGCCTCGAGATCGATCCGGATGGAGACGGAGCGGCCGGAGAAGTCGAGGTGGGCCTCGATCGCCGCTCCTCCGATTGCGTTCGCCCACCGCCTGCCGGTCTCCTCGACCCACCCGGCGATCGCCTCGGGCTCGCCGATCTCGGGATCGCGTCCCATCGCGGCGCGGGCCGCACGTGCCTCGGCGTCGAGCTCGGCGGCCAGGTCCCCGACGACGCCCGTCAAGATTTCCGCGACGCGCGGAGCGGCTGCCGCGTCCACTTCCAGGCTGACGGAGTGCTCCCACGCTCGCCGAGCCAGCGTGCGCGTGATCCATGGAGCGACCGCGGCAGCCGTGGCCCGGTCGGCCGCGATCACGAAGAAACGGCCCGCTCGGGTGCCGACGCCGGGAGCGCCGCTCGCGATCGCGACGTGCGCGGCCGCGCCCTCGAGCGGTAGCGCAACGACGACGCTGGGCGCCTCGCCATCGATCACCAGGACGAAGACGGTCCCATCGGGATCGAGCGCGTCCCTGGACGCGGGCTCGAGGCCGGCCAGCGCCACGGCGACGGCGCGCCCGTCCGCACCGGCAGGAAGCGCCGGGCCCAAGAGCCGCCGCGCCGCCGCGAACACGGGATCGAGCCCGCGGATCGCCGCGATGGCGATCACGGACGTGGGCCTCGCGACCGGCCCCTCGGTCGCCGCAGCGTCGGGCGACCTCGCTTCCCTTCCTCCGCATGCACCGATGAGCAGGGCCAGTCCCAGCGCGCGCAGCACGGCCGGATGGTATCGTCTCCGCGTGCCCGGTGCTGCCCCATCGATCGCCGCCCTCCTCGGACCCGGCGGCCCGCTGGCCCGTCGCGTCTCGATCGGCGAATGCGGCGACGGCGCCCAGGGTACCTGCGACCCCAACCGCTGGATCGAGGGCGCCTACTCGTCATTGGGGTGACCGACGGCAGGTCTTCCGGCGCGACGGTCCGGCCGCAGGACGCGGCGTCGCGCTCGATCCAGTCCGCGAGCCCCCTCGGGCCCCTGCGCGACTTGAACTTCTGGTAGCCCCGCGCGAAGCTCCACGCGATGTCAGAGGCGAGGAGCCCGACGACGGAGGAATCAGCCAGGATCCGGGCGCTCTTCCCGAATCTCCTCAGCTTCGAGATCGCTGACCAGAGTCCGCAGTACAACTGCGTGGGCTGGTCTGTCGGGCGGCGGGAATGGATCGATCTCGAGAATCTGGGGGCGGCGGACCGCACAAGAAGAGGGCGCTAGCCAAATGAGTGCAAAGTCCGGTGTGTTCGAGCGGTCCTTTCAGGAGCTCGAGGAGCTCATCAACGACCCCACGTTCGCAGCGTCTTCCAGCCTGCAACGCCTCTATGACACCCAACCGTATCGGGCAATCGAATCCCTGGGACTCGCGGCCCTGCCGCCGTGTGTCGATCGAATCAGAGAAGGCTGCTTCTTCTTGAACAGGGCCGTCCTGCGGATCGGTCGTCTCGACGCCGCGAAGCTGACTGGCAAGGAGTTCGCGAGTGAGCAGGAGGTTTCGGCAGCGGTCCTGAACTGGTACGACAGGGGAATTGTCGGCATGCGAGAGCCCACGGCGTCCATGACCCCGATGCCTGAGGAGATCAGCACGGGGTCGCCCTGTGCATCCCTGGGAGGTCGGTCGCCGCTGCCCTCGCGGGTGGACATGGTTGGTCCCGAGGCGGCGTGAGATGAGAGCCCGAGCGATCGTCGTTTGTGACGACGTGAGATACGAGGTCGGCAACAAGCTCAGCCTGATCGGCTGCTACAACGACGGAATCGCGTTCGTCTCCGCCAATGGGCCCCTGGTCATGCCCAAGCTCGTCATCGTGTACTGTATCTCCGGGTTGAGGGGCATCTCGGAGTTGAGGATCAGACACGCGATTCAGGCGGGAGAGGACGCTCCAAGGCTCGAGTCGATTCCCGCCGAGGTTGGGTCCCGTGATCCGACCTACGATGAACAGAACTTGGTTTTCCAGCTGAGCCCTGCGGTCTTTCCGACTGAGGGGATTGTTTCGTGTGCGCTCGAGATCGAAGGCGGGGAGCAGCGACTGGCGGTCGAGCACCGCTTCTCCGTGCGTCGAACGCAGACGAAGACAGCGGGCACGTCCTGAGCGGCTCCGCGCATCGCCGCAGGGCGGGCTTGCCGGAGAAGGTCGCGGGCTTCGAAGCTCTGAGGGGCTGCATCTCTGCCCTACGCCGCGACGACCATCGGCTCTACGGGTGCCTAAAGGACCTTGGCGGAATCCGCGCCGCCGATGCCGGAAGCTCCACGCTCTCCAGATTCCTGCGCGAGGATCTTGCAGGTGACCACGACGTCATGGACCGCCTCGTGGAACACGTACTGCCCAGGCTCGCGATCTGGTTTCACCCGGAGATTCTCGCTCGACTGCCCTATCTGCTGCCCCACGTCGAGCGCGACAACGACTGTCGCAAGCTGATCTGTGATGTCCCGGGTCACATCAAGAAATCGAAGGGAAGGACCGGCGAGCCCCGCGATCTCTGGAGCACGCCAACGAAGGCCGGGTTCGTACGCGACGACAACGACCTCCATATCGGCGAGCTCGTTGGCAATGACGTTGCACCCCTCGCCGAACGCTTGACCAAGTACTCCGCTGAAATCCGGCGTCGGGAGGTCTGATCACCGTGACTGCAGCCTGCCGCGGCTGTACACCATGAGGCACTCACGCGTGCACCGATCTTCCGCGGCGACGCGCTGCGCCGAGCGAGCGGCCCTCGGCCCGAGCGACGTCCGGTGCGCGGCCAACCGGCCGGATGGTATCGTCTCCGCGTGCCCGGTGCTGCCCCATCGATCGCCGCCCTCCTCGGACCCGGCGGCCCGCTGGCCAAGAGCCTCCCGGGCTACGAGCACCGACCCGAGCAGCTACGCATGGCGGAGGCGGTCCGGTCCGTCCTCGGGCGCGAGGGCACGCTCCTCGTCGAGGCTGGCACGGGGACGGGCAAGACCCTCGCGTACCTCGTGCCCGCGATCCTCAGCGGCAAGAAGGTCGTCATCTCGACCGGAACCAAGGCCCTTCAGGAGCAGATCCTGCACAAGGACCTCCCGCTCATCCGCAAGCACCTCGGCCTGCCCGTCCGCGCTGCCTGCATGAAGGGGCTCGGGAACTACGTCTGCCTCCGACGACTCCGGGAGGCGTTCGCGGCCGGTCGAGATCCCTCGCTCGCGGCGATCGCCCGCTGGGCCCAGGGAACCCGGACCGGCGATCGCGCGGACCTCGAGACGGTCTCCGACGACGACCCGGTGTGGAACGACGTGACCTCGAGCTCCGAGACGCGGATCGGCGCCAAGTGCGACCACTTCGATGACTGCTTCGTGACGAGGATGAGGCGACAGGCGGAAGCGGCCGAGCTCGTCATCGTCAACCATCACCTCTTCTTCGCCGATCTCGCCATCCGGGGCCCTCACGGGCAGGGAGTGATCCCCGAGCACGACGCCGTCGTGCTCGACGAGGCCCACAAGATCGAGGACGTCGCCACCGACTTCTTCAGCCTGCGAGTCTCGACCAGACGGATCGAGTCGCTCGTGGGCGACACGCGCCGCTCGCTCGCGACGCCGCGCGCGGAGGTGCCGCTAGGAGATCTCCACCCCGTCCTCGACCACCTGACGCTCTCGGCCGCGCTGTTCTTCGGCGCGCTGCCGGACGGTCCCGAGTCCGTCACGCTGACACGGGAGATGGTGGAGAGCCCCGATCTCGTCGGCCGCCACCACGACCTCGACGACGCGCTCGAAGCGCTCGGCGGTGCGCTCCGCCGCCTCGAGGCCGCGACCGGCTCGGAGCCCCTCGCGCTCGCGGCCGGCCGTGCGTCCGATCTCAGGAACGATCTCGCGGCCATCCTCACCGACCGGGGCCAGACGCTCGTCCGCTACGTTCAGAGGCGCGGCCGCAACGTGGCCGTCGCTGCGGCTCCGATCGACCTGTCGGAGATCCTCAAGGAGAAGCTCTTCTACAGCGTTCCGTCGGTCGTGCTCGCGAGCGCGACGCTCGCCACCTCCGGGGACTTCCGCTTCGTGAGGCAGCGACTGGGGATCGACTTCGACGCGGACGAGCTCGTCGTCGGAAGCCCGTTCGACTACCCGTCGCAGGCGATGCTCTACACCCCTGTGGGTCTGCCGGAGCCGCGGGATCCCGACTTCCTCGCACGGGCGGCGGACGAGGTGGACAGGCTCGTCGAGCTCACGGGCGGTGGCGCTTTCGTCCTGTGTACGAGCTTTCGCGCCATGCGCGCCCTGCATGGAGCTCTGTCCGGCCGGCTGTCCGCGCCGTGCCTCCTGCAGGGCGAGCGTCCCAAGACGGCTCTGGTCGAGCGCTTCCGCGAGCTGGGCGACGCGGTGCTCTTCGCGACCGCGAGCTTCTGGGAAGGAATCGACGTTCCCGGAGACGCGCTGCGTCTGGTCGTGATCGACAAGCTCCCGTTCGAGGTACCGAGCGACCCGGTCGTGGCGGCGCGGATCCGGCACCTGAACGAGCACGGCGTGGAAGCGTTCGCCGCGTATCAGGTGCCGGCCGCGGCGCTCGCGCTCAAGCAGGGCTTCGGGCGCCTGATCCGCACGCGCACGGACCGGGGGATCGTCGCGATCCTCGATCGCCGCATCGTCACTCGCGGCTACGGCAAGGTCCTGCTCGGGAGCCTGCCGCCCTGCGCGCGCGCGTCGGACCTCGAGGAGGTCCGGTGCTTCTGGCGGCGGAAGGCCACGATGGAGGGTGCTACTCTTCCGGAGTGATCCCGCTCAAGGACACCCTGCCGACGAGGTCCTTCCCGCTCGTCAACACGCTGTTCATCATCGCGAACCTCCTCGTCTTCGTCTTCGAGCTGAGCCTGGGTCCCGCCCTCGAGGGCTTCGTCTCGAGCTGGGGGATGGTCCCTCTGCGGATCGTCGGAGGCAGCGATCCCGAGAGGCTCTTGACCGTGCTCTCCTCGATGTTCATGCACGGCGGGTGGATGCACGTGATCGGGAACATGTGGTTCCTCTACATCTTCGGCGACAACGTGGAGGACGCCCTCGGAAAGGTCCGCTACGTCTTCTTCTACTTCCTGTGCGGAATCGGCGCCGCGGCCGCGCAGGTCGTGGTCGACCCGACCTCGAAGATCCCCATGATCGGCGCCTCCGGCGCGATCGCGGGCATCCTGGGGGCGTACCTCTCGCTGTACCCCCGCGCGCGCGTTCTCACGTTCCTGCCGCTGTTCATCTTCTTCCAGATCCTCGAGCTGCCCGCGGTCCTGTTCATCGTCTTCTGGTTCGTGATCCAGGCGTTCCAGGGCGTCGCGTCTCTCGGAGACACCGGCGGCGGGACCGCCTGGTGGGCGCACATCGGAGGGTTCGTGATCGGGCTGACGATGGTCCGCCTGCTCGTGCCGCGGGCGCGGACGCTGCCGAATCCGCGCGACCACTACGGGCCGGTGCGGCGTCGTGTCGAGTGGTGAGAGCGGGCTACTTGCCGAAGGGGTTG
>JACPQR010000217.1 GCA_016190375.1 Deltaproteobacteria bacterium | reverse complement strand
GTCCAGCATCAGATCGCGCTGGTCGGTATCGAGCGCGGGTGGTCTGCGACCCCCCCCGGACCCCCCGCTCTGACGTTCGGTCCGCCGGTCGCTGCGAGGGAGTGAAACCCCCACCGCTCCCATCCAGCCCCCCGTCGCGCGGTCGGTGCGCTCCGGATTGGCAGTGGAGTCGACTTACTCCTCCAGGTCCGCGAGGAAACGCTGCAGAAGACCGTCCAGCATCAGATCGCGCTGGTCGTCGCTGATCTTGCCGTCGACCCAGTCGCCGCGGATCTTTTCGAACTTGCCCTCGTAGTCGTGGATGTGCTCGCGGTATCCCTTGACCTTGGCGCTGATCGCATCCTGGTTCTTCAGGTACAGGGAGACGAGCGACGCGGCCGAGGCGGCCGTGATGACGATGCCCAGGGGGCCCGCCAGCGCGTAGCGGAGGAGCATCCGTATGGCGACGGCGCTCGCCACCCCACCGACCACCTTGCTGGTGAGCGAGATGCTCTTGACGCGCTGCAGTGCGACCTTCCACGTCTCGCCCGAGGCGAGCAGGAGCGCCAGGAAGTTCACGCGCCGGCCCTTGCCGCCCTTCTCGTAGTAGCGGGCCAGGGCGGCCTGCAGGAACTTGTCGTAGGACTCGTACACCTTCGTCTCGGTCGTCGCGTCGGTCACGGGCCGTGAAAGCTAGCACAAAATGCCCAAGCCCGGACCCCTCTGGGTCAAAGGCAGGGCCCTCGCGGGCTTGGGGACGTGCAAGGAAGGCGCCCTGCGAACTAGCGCGGCGCGGTATCTCGAACACGTTGACACAGACCGAGTCGCCGAACACAGTGAAGAGAAATGAGCACCGGGGCTGCACGAGGGATCTTCGCGCTCTTGTTCGTTTTTCCACTCGGGGCACGGGCCGGGATCAGGGAGGCCGAGGCCCTGGCGGTCAGGGGTGACTACGACGCGGCGAGGGCTGCCCTCCAGGCCATCCGGGGTGGCGAGAGGGCTCGCGCCGACCTCGCGCTCGGACGCGTCTTCCTCGAGACGGGCCGGTATGCCGAGGCGCGCGACGCCGCGATGCGAGCCAGTCGCGCCGCGGCCCACAAGACCGCGGCCGAGACGTTGCGCGGAGAAGCGCTGCGGGCGGTCGGAGACAGGGACGGCGCGATTGCCGCCTGGCGCGCGGTCCGGGACCGTCCCGATGCGCGGCGCGCGCGGCTCCATCTGGGGCGGGCGTGGGCCGAGGCGGGCGACGTCGCGCACGCCCGCGAGTGCTTCGACAAGTTCGTCGACGAGTACAACGCCGGGACCATCCCCGCCACCGATGGCGAGTCGCTCGCCTACGTCGCGGCGGCGGTGTACGCCCTGGGCTCGTACCAGGACGCGAACGACGCCTTCGTCGAGGCGGCGCGCGTGGCGCCCGATCGGGCGGAGATCCACCGCGAATGGGCGGCGCTGTTCCTGGAGAAGTACGACGCCGGACACGCCGAGGAGGCGATCCAGGACGCACTACGCGCGAACCCCAACGACGCCGAGTCGCACGTCCTGTACGCACGGATCAAGATGGCCCAGAACTACGACTTCGCGGGCGCGCAGGCCGAGATCGACAAGGCCCTCGCGACGAACCCGAGGTCGGCGTCGGCACACGCCGTCCGAGCCGAGCTCGCGATCATGGACGCCGACTTCGCGGCCGCGGCGCGCGAGGTGCGGGAGGCGCTCGCGACGAACCAGCGGGACATCGATGCGCTGGCCGTTGCCGCGGCGAGCTCGTTCATCGCGGACGACGCCGCCGCGTTCGGCACGGCCAGGGCGGAGATCCGCAGGCTCGCTCCCCACGATACCCGGGTCTTCCACACGGTCGCCCGACTCGCGGACTGGGAGCACCGGTACGAAGAGGTCATCGCCCTGATGGAGGAGGCGCTACGCTCCGACCCCGACGACGCGTATGCTCACGGCCACATCGGGCTGAACCTGCTCCGGCTCGGCGACGAGGACCGAGGGCTGGTCGCGCTGCGCGAGTCCTTCGATCGCGATCGGTACAACGTACAGGTCTTCAACACCCTCAACTTCTACGAGAACGTGATCGCCAAGCAATACACCTGGGTGCGCTCGAAGTCGCTCAGGTTGAGGATGCACAACGACGAGAAGGCGGTGCTCGAGCGCTACGTGCCGCGCATGCTCGAGCGCGCGTGGTCCTCGATGGTGCAGCGCTACGGCTTCACCCCGTCGGGGCCGGTGGGCGTCGAGATGTTCGCGGACGAGGAGCACTTCGCCGTCAGGACGACGGGGTTGCCGCGGATCGGCGTGCAGGGCGTTTGCTTCGGCAAGGTCGTCACCGCGATATCGCCCACCGGAGGACCGTTCAACTGGGGCCAGATCCTCTGGCACGAGCTCGGGCACGTCTTCTCGATTCAGCTCTCCCGTGCTCGCGTGCCGCGCTGGTTCACGGAGGGGCTCGCGGAGTACGAGGCAATGAGCGCGCGGCCCGAGTGGCAGCGCGAGAACGACGACGATCTGTACCGCGCAATCGATGCGGGACGGCTGCCGGGGATCGCGGGGCTGACCCGCGCCTTCACCCACGCGACGAACGGCGACGACGTGCTGGTCGCCTATTATGCGAGCTCGATCGTCGTCAAGCACATCGTCGACAGGCACGGCTTCCCGAAGGTGCTCGAGATGCTCAGGCGCTACGGGCGGGGCGAGCGCACGGAGGCCATCGTCCCGGCGGTGCTCGGGATGTCGACCGAGGCGTTCGATCGGGAGTTCCGCGACGTGACGAGGGCACGCCTCGCGCGCTACGCGAACAACTACCGTGTCGTCTACGGACACCACGACGACCTCGACGCGGCAAAGGCCGCTGCTCAGGCTGCGCCGCGCGACGCGCAGGCGCAGGCCCGGCTCGCCGCCGCCCTAGTCAATGCGGGCCAGCTCGGCGACGCGCGTGCCTCCGCGGACGCGGCGCTGGCCATCGATCCCCGCAACCGAATGGCGCTGTTCATCCGTAGTGACGTCGCCCTGCAGGGGCACGACATGGGCATCGCGAAGCACTCGGCCGAGGCGCTCCTCGCGACGGGCATCGACTCGTACGAGATGCGGATCAACCTCGCGCACGCCGCGGAGGCACAGCGCGATCGGGTCGCCCTTCGCCGCCAGCTCGAGGCCGCCAAGCGGCTCGATCCGTCGCAGAGGGAGCCCCACGAGCGGCTCGCCGAGCTGGCCGCCCAGGAGGGACGCGGCGACGACGAGCTGCAGGAGCTCGTCGCGGTGGCCCGCATCGACCAGCACGACCGGCGGATCTACCAGGCCGTGATCGAGAAGCTGGCCGCGCTGGGTCGGTGGCAGGACGTCCGCTCGTTCGCCGAGATGGACCTCTATCTCGACCCGTTGTCGGCCGACCTCCACCGGACCCTCGCCACCGCCTACGAGCGCCTCGGACAGCGGCCCCAGGCGCTGTTCGAGCTCGAGACCGCGCTCCTCTGCCACCCGCGCGACGAGGCGGAGATCAGGGCCGCGCTCGCCCGGCTGCGGGGGGGCGGCGGAGCTCGCCACTAGCACCGCTCGGCGGAGGTTCGGCCAGGGGTTGGGGGCCGGCGGTGGCCAGCTGGTGGCCGCTACTTCCGGACGAGCAGGCAACAGGCAACAGGCAACAGGCAATGGCAACGGGGAACCGCCGGATCAGATCGCGGAGTGCGGTCCTCGGCGCTTGAAGCCGTCCAACCAGGCTCTGTTCCGAAAGTGCGCCGTGGCTGCCCTGGAAGGACCGCTTCGTTTTCGCGCGCGAGCTCGTTGCGCGCGAGTTCGCCGCCTGTTGCCTGTTTCCTGTTGCCTGTTGCCTGCTGTCCGGCGTCCTCTCCGCCTTTCGCCTCGGCCCAACGCCTGGCCGAACCTGCGCCGCGCCGCACTAGTCTCGACTTGCGGGTCCGGCTACTACTCCTCGAGCAGGAAGCGCCAGGCGGGAACGATCGCCGCCTTGCGGCGTCCGACGGGCATCGTGCCGGCCGTGGTCATCGTGACGACCAGCAGGCGGGCCTTGGGGTACGCCGGCGCCGCGTCGCCGAGCCCGCGAGCCTCGCGCGCGATCGTCTCCTCGGAGTCGAGATCGGCCGAGACCTGGATCAGGTCGACGCCACCGTCCGGGTGCCGCGCGACGAAATCGACCTCGGACCCCGTTTCCGATACGTGATACGTCACCGCCGCACCGCGGCGGCGGAGCTCCAGATAGACGGCGTTCTCCAGCAGATGGCCACGCCTCGTCGTCAAAGCGTCGAACGCAGCCACGTGCGCGAGCCCGGGATCGACCAGGTATGCCTTGCGTGGATGAACCGCGCGCCGGCGTTCCGAATGCGTTTCGAGCGGCACCGTGAACACGAAGGACGCGTCCTCGAGGTGGCCGACGTACTCGTGAAGGGCGTCCTTGGCCACGCCGATGCCCTGGCTCCGGAAGTGGTTATAGAGCTTGTTCACGCTCAGCTTGCCGGCCGGCGATCTGAGCAGGTGCGTCACGAGGCGCCGCAGCGCGACGACGTTCGTCGCGCCGTGGCGCTCCACGACGTCGCGAAACAACGTGACGTCGACGTACTCCTGGAGCACCCGCCGGCGCAGCGCAGGATCGAGCGGCTGGACCTCGGGGAATCCGCCGACCGTGAGATAGCGAACGACCGCTCGTTCGAGCTCGGCCCTGCCACGAGCTGGCGGCGGCCACCGTGCCGGGACGGCCCACCCCACATACCTGAGCGCCTCGCGGAGGCTGAACGGGAGGATCTCGGTCGCGAGGCTTCGCCCTCGCAAGCTGGTCGCGACCTCGCGCGACAAGAGCTTTGCAGACGATCCAGCGATCACGACACGTACGCTTCGGGTGTCGAGCATGCGTCGGACGAAGCTCTCCCATCCGGCAATTGCCTGGACCTCGTCGAGCAGGAGCCAGAATGGACCGCTGGCGGCGGAGGGATCGCGCCGGAACGCGGCATCGACGAGGGCGCCGAAGATCGCGACGTCGGCGCCGCGCAGTCGTTCGTCCTCCAGGTTCACGAACAGCGTGTGCGTCCTGGGCACCCCGGCGCGCTCGACGTCTCGCAGATGCTGGAGCACGCGCCAGGTCTTGCCGCTCCGTCGCATCCCGACGAGGGCATCGGCCTTGCCGGGCAGACTGGGCAAGCGAACGTCGCGATCGACGATCTCGGGGAGTACGAGGGCTTCGTGCTCCGCGACGATCCTTTCGGCCACCGCCTCGAACATTGTCCTTTCTTCAGGGACAATATTCCAGATTTATGTCCTTCTCTCAAGGACAGAAGAGGCCCCGGTGACGAGGCGGCCCCGGCGGGCGCCGGTGACGACCAGGACGACGCCTCCGGCGATGGCGGCGCAGATCGGGACGAGCAGAGCGTGGCGGAGGCCGACCAGGTCCGAGACGGCCCCGATGAGCGGGGGCGAGAGCGCGTCGCCGCCGAGGTGGATGATCAGGAGGTACGCGCCCACGGCGGTCGCGTGGAGCTCCGGGCGGATCTCGTCCACGACTGCGGCGAGGATCGGTCCCGTGTAGAACGCGAAGAAGTAGATCGTGAGGAGGACGCAGACGAGGAAGGGCAGCCGCGCGTCGAGGAACACGACGCCGAGGTTGAAGGGAACGCCCAGAAGGAAGCCGACGCCGGCGATGATCGGCCGGCTGCCGGTGGTGCGCTTGGAGAGCAGGTCCGCAAGGACGGCGCCGGTCGCCACTCCGCACAGGCCGGCGACGACACCGCCGATCCCCATCACCGCTCCGGCGCCCGCCGGCGAGAAGCCGTGGTAGCGCTGGATGAAGGTCGGCGCCCAGGCGAGGATCCCACCGATGGCGAAGGTGACGAGCGTGCCGCCCAGCACGATCAAGAGGAAGTTGGGCGACCGCCAGAGCTCGGACCACGACGGCCGGTGCTCTGGCGCCGCCGGAACGGGGCGTGGCCGGCGTGGAATCAAGAGCGTCGTGAGGGCTATGGCCAGCCCCGGCAGGCCGGCGACCAGGAAGGCGGCTCGCCAGCCGAAGCGGGCGCCTATCGCGCCTCCGACGACGAAGCCCACTCCGCCGCCGATGAGCATCCCGAGCTGGAAGACCCCCATCGCGGTGGCACGCCCGCGGCCCGGGAACTCCTCGGCGAGGATCGCGCTTGCCGCGGGCGCGTAGGCGGCCTCGCCGATGCCCACGGCCGCACGGGCGAAGAAGAGCTGGAGAAAGCCGCTCGCGACCGCGCCCAGCGAGGTCGCGACGCTCCAGAGCGTGACGCCTATCGCGATCACGTACTTGCGAGCCCAGCGGTCGGCCAGGACCGCCAGGGGAACGCTGGCAACCGAGTGGACCACCATGAAGGCGGTGACCAGGAGGCCCGCCTGCCAGTCCGAAATCCGGAGAGACTTCTGGATCGACGGGATCAGCGGCAGGATGATCTGGCGGTCGACGTAGTTGAGGAGATTGACGATCGTCAGGACCGCCAGGATGGCCCACGAGGCCCGTCCGTGCGCGGTGAAGGCTGGGCCCGTGGCAGCGGGCGTTCCGGTGGGCATGGGGACGGAGAGAGGAGTCCTTCCGGCGAAGTCGATGTTCGAGACGACGCCCAAGCGTATACCAGACTATGGGCCGGTTCGCGCAGGCCGCAAGGCCCCCGACAATCCGCGGCCAGGGTCCCGGCAAAGTCGCCGGGACGAGCATTCAGCGGTCAGCTTTCAGCCATCAGCCGCAAGGGATTCAGGGTCCCGCTGAATGCTGAATGCTGAATGCTGAAAGCTCATGGCGGCCGAGGACTTTGTCCGAGGCCCTGCCATCCGCGGCCAGTCCGTGTAGCGCGGCCCCAGCTTTCGGTGTATCCCCGCCCGGTGGGACCGCGCCGGTTCGGCCTGTCGATCCTGACGAAGATCTTCCTCGGCTTCGCCGCGGTCATCGCGTCGTTCGGGGGCCTGGCGGCTTATGGCGAGTACGAGAGCCAGAAGGCCGTCTCGACCCTGCGCCTGGTGGCTCAGGACTACATCGCGACGGTGCGGGCCATCGACGAGCTGGGGGCCACCCAGCGAATAACCATGGCGTACCTCGGGGGGCTCGACGAGAGCAAGGTCGCTCGCGATTGGCTGAAGACGGTCAGGAACCTGAGGCCGGCGTCTCTGCAGAGGGCGCGTAGGAGCGTCGCTGGCATCCGCACGCGACGCCTCCCTCCCGGCGAGCGAGCCTTCTTCGCGAGGGTCGAGAGTGAGCTCGTCCGCATCGCCGCCGGCTACGCCTCCGACGAGCGCCGCTTCGAGGAGCTGTACGCCCGCCTCGACGCCCGGGACATGGAGCGCGCGCAAAGCGCTCGCCTCGAGCTCGAGCGCCGGGAGCGCGACCTATGGCAACGCTTGAAGAAGCTGCGCCAGGGCCTCGAGGACCACGTCCGCGAGCTCTCGGACAGGGCCGCCACCGATCAAGCCCAGTCGCGATGGAACCTCCTCGGCCTGACGGCGGTGGCGCTCGCGGTCGCGCTGGTCGTGTGGATCGTGGTCTTCCGGACGCTGTCGCCGATCCGGCGCATGCGCGAGACGGCGGCCGCAGTGGCGCGCGGGGATCTCGACCAGCGCCTGGCCATCCGGCGCGCCGACGAGCTGGGCCTGCTCGCCGAGGAGTTCGACCGCATGACCGAGGCCCTGGTGGCCAGGGACGAACGCCTGAAGGCACAGGCCAGGGACCTGATCCAGGCCGAGCGACTCGCCACGATCGGCAAGATGGCGGCCCACATCACCCACGAGGTGCGAAACCCCCTGTCCTCGATCGGCCTGAATGCCGAGCTCCTCCAGGAGGAGATCGGCCGCCTCTCGTCCGGGTCGGACGGCAAGGAGGCCATGGCCTTGATCGAATCGATCGGGCGGGAGATCGACCGGCTCACGGCCATCACGGAGGAGTACCTTCGCTTCGCGCGTCTACCCGACCCGCGCAGTCAGCCGGAGGATCTGCTCGAGCTCGCGCGCAGCGTCGTCGAGTTCGTCCGCGCCGAGCTCGAGTCGTCGGGGTTGTCGGTCGAGCTCCGCGTCCTCGCGAGACCTCCCGCCGTGACCGTCGACGAGGCCCAGATTCGCCAGGCCCTGATGAACCTCCTCCGCAACGCCCGGGAGGCCACGCCTGCCGGGGGCGCCGTCACGGTCGAGATCGATCGGCACGAGGGGTGGGCGGTCCTGTCTGTGCGCGACTCGGGTCCAGGGATCTCCCCCGACCACGCCGGGCAGATCTTCGACGCCTTCTTCACCACCAAGGAGCAGGGGACCGGGCTCGGCCTGCCGCTGGTCAGGCAGATCGCCCTCGCCCACGGCGGTACGATCGAGTGCAAGAGCGATCCCGGCCGGGGCGCGACGTTCGTCCTCGAGCTCCCCGCGGCCGACTCGACGGGCCCGAGCGATGAGCAGGCTCGGACTTCTCACGCGCAAGGAGCGACATGAGCGACAAGAGCGACAAGAGCGGAGGGCGAGGCATGACCCGAAAAGACTCACGCCAGGATGACGAGCTTCGTCCGATCACGATCGAGACGGGGGTGTTGAAGTTCCCGGAGGGCTCCGCGCTCATCCGGTGCGGAGACACTCACGTCCTGTGCGCGGCATCGATCGACGAGAACGTGCCCGAGTTCCTGCGGGGGAGCGGCAAGGGGTGGACCACCGCCGAGTACGCGATGCACCCGCGAGCGACGCCTCGGCGCGAGCAGCGCGACAGCCGCAGGGGTGGCGTTCCGGGCCGATCCCAGGAGATTCAGCGACTGATCGGACGGGCGCTCAGGGCCGTCGTCGTCCTGGGCAAGCTCGGCGAGCGGACGGTGGCGCTCGACTGCGACGTGCTGCAGGCAGACGGCGGCACGCGCACCGCGGCGATCACCGGCGCCTGGGTCGCCCTCGCGATCGCGCTGGGGCGGGCGCGAGAGAAGGGCCTCGTCAAGCACCCCGTCCTGAGGGACTCGGTCGCCGCCACCAGCGTGGGGCTCGTCGGTGATCGGGTGCTACTCGACCTCGCGTACACGGAGGATTCGGCCGCCAGGGTCGACATGAACGTCGTGCAGACGGGAGGCGGAATGCTCGTCGAGGTCCAGGGCACGGCCGAGGCGGATCCCTTCCCGCGACGGCTGCTCGATCAGATGCTCGACGCCGCCGCGACAGGCATCGAGACGCTCACGCGGGTGCAGCGCTCGGCGGTCGAAGCGGCGGGCGTGGATCTGTCGCCGCTCCTGGAGCAGCGCCGGTGAGCCTCCTGGTAGTCGCGACGACGAACCCCGGGAAGCTCGCGGAGCTCCGGCGATTGCTCGCCGGCGAGGACGTCGTCCTGCATTCGCTCGCGGATCATCCCGAGGTGCCCGAGGTCGTCGAGGACGGCGAGACGTTCGAGGAGAATGCTCGGAAGAAGGCCCAAGCCGTCGCGAGGGCGACCGGGCTCCCGGCGCTCGCCGACGACAGCGGTCTCGAGGTCGACGCGCTCGCTGGAGAGCCCGGCGTCAGGAGCGCGCGCTGGTCGGGAAGGGGCGATCGCGCCAACAACGACAGGCTGCTCGCCGAGCTGGAGCTTCGCCCGGGGGCGCCACGCACGGCGCGGTTCCGCGCGGTCCTCGCGCTGGCCTGGCCCTCGGGCGAGATCGAGGTCGCGACGGGCTCGTGCGAAGGCGAGATCGCCATCGTTCCGCGCGGCACGAACGGCTTCGGGTACGACCCGCTGTTCGTGGTGACCGGAGAGAACGGACGGACGTACGCCGAGCTCGAGGGTCACGAGAAGGACCGCCATAGCCACAGGGCCGCGGCCCTGGGCGCCCTTTGGCCCCGAGCTCGAGATCGCCTTGCCCGTTGACTGCCGATCTGCGGGGGGTAATATCGCCCCTTCGCCCGGGAGACACGCGATGACAAAGGCGCAGATCGTCGAGGCCATTCACAAGCAGAAGGATTTCGGCACCACGTCGAAGCGTCTGATCGCGGCGGTCCTCGATGCGGCCTTCGAGGAGATCGCGCGAGGGCTCCAGAAGGGCAAGAAGGGCGAGAAGCTCACGTACCCCGGCTTCGGCACGTTCACCCGGCGCGACCGCAAGAAGCGGATCGGACGCAACCCCCGCAATCCGGAGCAGCCCCTCGAGATCCCGGCGCACCGCACCGTGGTCTTCCGCCCGGCGCGGGAGCTCAAGGGCCGGCTGAACGGGAAGCGCTAGTCCGAAGTTCCGGGGCTGGTCAGGCGCTCGCGCGGGTCCGGGGCGCAGCGACCCCGTAGCCGACCACGCAGTTGCGCCCGGCGCGCTTTGCGGCATAGACCGCCTCGTCGGCGCGAGATACGAGCGTGCGGGCGTCAGCGGCGTCCGACGGGTAGGTGGCGACGCCGATCGAGACGGTGATGGCTCCGCCGGGCTGGGCGCCGGATTCCGGGTGCGGCATCATCTCGGCGAAGACCCTCTCGCGGACCTTGTTGGCGACGGCGATCGCCTCGCTCTTGTCGGCGCGTGGGAGGATCACGACGATCTCCTCTCCGCCGAATCGGGCCACGGTGTCCAGCTTGCGCACCGCCTGCCGGATTACCCTGGCCACGCCGCGAAGCACCGAATCCCCAACGGGGTGGCCCGCGCGATCGTTCAGGAGCTTGAAGTGATCGAGGTCGATGAACAGCAGGCTCAGCGGCTGCTGGAAGCGATTGGCCCGCTCGAACTCCGCCTCGAGGCGCTCCTCGAGCTGGCGGCGGTTGCCGAGCCCCGTCAGCTCGTCGGTCAAGGACAGCGCCTGGACCCGCTCGAACAGCCTCGCGTTGCCGATCGCGTGAGCCGCGACCTCGCCGATGGCCCCGAAGAGCGCGACCTCGGGCGCCGAGAAGGCGCGCACCTCGGACCTGGTGAAGTCGAGCAAGGCGATGACCTCGTCGCGGAACCGCACCGGCACGCACACGAACGACCCCACGCGCTCGACGAGGCCCCCGTACGAGAGGTAGCGGTCGTCGTTCTGCACGTCGTCGATCACGATCGCCTGGCCGGTGCGCGCGACCTCGCCGCTGACGCCCTCTCCGGCGTGCCGCCTGAGCCCGAGGACCTGCGACGGCTGCTTGAAGCCGTAGGCGGCGCGGACCACGAACTCGGGATGGTGGCGGGCCAGGCCGGGCGGCCCGTCGACGGCTTCCTCGCGCAAGAGGATCCCGAACTCCCGCAGCCCGAGAGCCTCGCCGCACGACCTCGCGATCGCCGTGAGGACGTCGTCGAGCGACAAGGAGGAGGTCGACGTGGCCAGAACGTCGAACAGGAGCCGGCGCTCCTGGAGGCGCCGTTCGAGCTCGCCCGACTTCGCCTGCAGCGCCTCCTGCAGGCCCAGACGCTCGGACGCGATCTCCAGCTCGCGCTCCTGGTCGATCACGCTCACGCGGAGGTTCGTGATCGCCGCGAGCATCCGGTTGAAGGCGGTCGACAGCGCGCCCACCTCGTCGTCGCTCGCGACGGGGACGCGGGTCAGGAAGTCTCCCTCCTCGGCCTTGGACATGGCGTCGACCAGCCTGCGGAGTGGGACGCCCAGCCTGCTCAGGACCACCTTGACCACCACGAGCCCGACACCGAGGGCCAGGAGGCACGCGAGGGCGACCGCGATGGGGCCGGCCTTCGACGGGGTGGTCCTCAGAAGGACGCTGTAGACGACCAGGTCCGTCACGGCGCCGACGATGCTCGCTCCGCCCGCCGCGAAGGCGATCTTGCGAGCGATCGACCGTGATGGCGCTACGGAGCTCGGCATGACGCACCGGAGTATGGACGCTCCGGGACCGGGTGTCACCCCGGGCGCGCTACTGGGTGGCCGTCGCGCTCGGTTGACAGAAGGGCCGTCGCGCATAGAATGCTGCGGTTCCGGGCGGCTTAGCTCAGCTGGTTAGAGCGGGCGTTTCATACGCGCTAGGTCCGGGGTTCGAATCCCTGAGCCGCCACCGTCGTTGCAAGATCTCGGTGAACAGGAACGGGCACGGCTTCTCCAGCGCTTCAGTCGTCGCTGGAATGCCGGTGATTTCATCTTTCGGGAGGGAGAGGCCGGCTCGGAGCTCTTCATCCTCCACGAGGGGCGCGTCCGGCTGGTCAAACGAGTGCGGGCCGTCGAGAGGAGCTTGCTCATCCTGCGGCCCGGGGACCTCTTTGGTGAGAACGCGCTCATCGAGGGACACGTGCGGACGTGCGCGGCGGCGGCGCTCACCGATGCGACCGCCCTGGTGCTCGACGTCGCCACCTTCGAGTCGCTGCTCCGTACGGACGCGAACATCGCGCTCCGGCTGGTACGGC
>JACPQR010000214.1 GCA_016190375.1 Deltaproteobacteria bacterium | reverse complement strand
TGTTGATCTCCACCAGCATCGCCGGTAGGACGAAGCAACAGGCAACAGGCGACAGGCGACAGGCGACCGGGAAGCGTCGGAGCCGGAACCGCGCTGGTTCGGTCAAGCCGTGAGCGGTGCGTGCAATCCGCTTTCCGGATTTGCCTGTTGCCTGTTGCCTGTCGCCTGTTGCCTGTTCCGGATTCAAGCCTGCTTTGGTCTGGGCGGCGGCGCAAAACCCGGGACCGTGCAACGCACCCGCATGGATTGACATGATGGATTCGCATGATAGTGTCGTCGGATGGGCCAGAGGACGGAGCTGACGATGGTGACGGAGCGGGGGCAGACATCGATCCCCGCGCGCCTCCGGAAGGCCGCTCGGGTGGGGAGAGGCGATCGCCTGTCCTGGGAGAAGGTCTCCGATACCGAGTTTCGCGTCCGGGTGGTGCGCAAGCCCAAGCGGAAGGGCGACCCCGTCGCGATGATCGGCTTCGCGCAGCGTCACGGGCTGCCGGGTGGCCGCACCGACGACTACATGCGGGAGATGAGAGCTGGCGAGCGGGGCCGCTGATGTCGTGGGTGGTCGACACCTGCATCCTCATCGACATAGCGCGAGCGGATCCGGACTTTGCAGAAGCCTCCAGCCGCCTTCTGCGCCGCCGGTTGCGCGAGGGGCTCGTCATCTGCCCGATCACCTATGTGGAGATGGGGCCGGCGTTCGCGGGCTCGAGGGACCTTCAGGATGAGTTCCTGGCGGGCGTGGGCGTGGACTGGCCTCAAGCTTGGTCATGGACGGACACGCTCGCGGCGTACGAGGCGTGGCACGCGCACATCGGGAGACGACGGGAGCAGGCGACGCCGAAGCGTCCGATCGCGGACGTGTTGATCGGCGCCTTCGCCGCCCGCTTCGAGGGGCTGTTGACCCGCAACTCGGCGGACTTCCGCAAGCTGTTCCCGCGACTGCGACTCAACGAACCGTGACCGGGGCCTCGTGGTGTCTGCCCGGTAGAAGCGGTGCGGTGGTCCTGGTGCCGGCGCTCAACCGCTGCGCTCGCGGAGGCGCTGCCAGAGGCTCTTGCGAGAGATGCCCAGGATCGCCGCCGCGCGGCCGCGGTGGCCGTCCACGCGATCGAGCACGCGGCGGACGTACTGCTGCTCGAAGCGACCCACCGCGCTCGACAGGGGCTCGAGCTCGGCGCTCGAGGTCGGCGGGTCCGCGCCCTCGGAGCCGGCGGCCAGGCCCGGGGGCAGGTGCTCGAGACGGATCACCTGCTCTCCCGCCATCGCGACCGCCCTCTCGAGCGCGTGGATCAGCTCCCGGACGTTGCCGGGGTAGTCATGGGACGCCAGCACCGCAACGACGGCAGGGTCGAGCGCCGCCACGGGGCGGTGCTGCCTCGCCGCGATCTCGCCGAGGAAGTCGCTCACCAGAAGGGGGATGTTCGGTCGCCGCTCGCGCAGGGGCGGCATCGGAATGTCGATGACGTTCAGGCGATAGAAGAAGTCCTTCCGGAACGAGCCCGCCTCGACGCTGGCCTGCAGGTCCCGGTTCGTCGCCGAGATGATGCGTACGTCGACCGAGACCGATCGGCTCGAGCCCAGCGGCTCGAAGGTCGAGGTCTCGATCGCGCGAAGGAGCTTCGCCTGGCTCGCGAGCGTCAGCTCGCCGATCTCGTCGAGGAAGAGCGTGCCGCCGGCGGCCGTCTCGAAGCGTCCGACGCGACGGCGATCGGCACCGGTGAAGGCGCCCTTCTCGTGCCCGAACAGCTCGGCCTCGAGGAGGTTGTCGGGGATGGCGGCGCAGCTCACGGCGACGAAGGGCTTGTTCGCGCGTGAGCTGCGGGCGTGTATCGTCCGGGCGCAGAGGTCCTTGCCGGTCCCGGTCTCGCCGGTGATGAGGACGCTGACGTTGCTCGACGCCGCGGCCGCGATGCGCAGGAGGAGCTGGCGGCCGGCGGGCGAGGCGCACCGGATGGTGCGGGGCGCGGGCGCCGGCTCGCAGCTCTCCATCTGCTTGCGGAACGCGACCTCCCGGCCTACGCGATCGACCCTCATGAGCAGCTCGTCCATCTCGAAGGGCTTCGCGATGTAGTCGCGGGCGCCCTCGCGCATCACGGCGACGGCATCGTCCGTGTCCGCGTACGCGGTCATCAGGATGACGGCAGCGTGGGTCTGCCGTCGCCGCAGCCGGCGGAACAGCTCGATGCCCGAGATCCCGGGCAGGCGCACGTCGGTGACGACGACGTCGAAGGGCTCGCTCTCGAGGGCGCGGAGCGCCGTGGTGCCGTCGGTGCAGGCGGTCACCTGATAGCCCGCCTCCTCGAGCGCGTCCCGGACCGTGATGCGTACGATCCGGTCGTCCTCGGCGAGGAGCAGCTTGATTGAGCGCGGGTGGGGCTTCGCCCCCCCCGCGGGCCCCCCCCCCTCGATGCTACGCACGCTCGCTCGCTACGGCCGAGTCCCCTCCGGGGAGGATCTGAATCGGCCTCCGCTCCCTCGTTCCTCGGCAACCGGTGGCGGCGATGCCCCGGAGGGAACGGGAGCTCGGGCCCCCCCCGCCTCGGTGCCACGTGCGCTCGGTCGCCATGGCGGAGTCCCCTCCGGGGAGGATCTGAATCGGCCTCCGCTCCCTCGTTCGACGCTCGGCTTGCGTCCGTGGCTTCATCGGAATCAAGGACGGTCGTCGCCGCTCTTGTCGTCGCTGCTCTTGTCCTTGTCCTCGTCCTCTCCCCGGACGGCCTTGCCGAAGGACCGGAAGCCCTTCCCCAGGTCGCCCGCGAGGCGCGGGATCCGCTTCGCGCCGAACAGGATCACCACGATCAGAAGGAGCAGGAGAATCTTCATCGGCGACAGACCGAACATCTAGGCACCTCCGGGGCGGCGAGCCCGGTCAGCCGGTCTGCAAGCGCCATACCCAAACGTTCTTGGTGCGCACGGACCCTCATTCTTGATAGGCTGCCACCGCGCAAGAATTTAGCGTTTTCGATGATGAACATCAATGAATTCGAGCCTGAACTTCTCGGCACGAGCATTGCTTGCAAAACCGCGCAAACGGAGAATTCCCGAATGACACGAGACCTTGCGATCTCGAGCCTTGTCGCTACCGTAGCGGCGATGTTCGCCCTCGGTTGCGAGGGGCCGGCGGGACAGGACGGGGTAGGTGGCGCCGACGCGGTTCCCTGCACCGTCACCGCCGCCGAGGACGGAACGGCGACGATCTCGTGCCCGGACGGGACGACGGTCGAGGTCCCGCCGGGCGACGACGGAACGTCGTGCACGGTCGAGGACAACGGCGACGGCACCAGGACCATCACCTGCGACGACGGGACGAACGTCGTCGTCGAGGACGGCGAGCCGGGGGCGCGCGGCGAGGACGGCAACCCCGGAGAGCCGGGGGAACCGGGCGAGCAGGGCGAGCAGGGCGTGCCGGGACCAAGGGACCTCGATGAAGGCGAGACGCCGGGGCTCGTCGTCGACCTCACGGTCTCGGCTCCGGGCGGGGAGTTCTTCGAGGCGGGCGACACGATCGTGGTCACCGCGGAGTTGTGGGACGACTTCGGCTCTCCGGTGCTGCCCGAGGACCTGGCGACCGGCCGACTCATGATCGCGGGCCCGAAGCGGGTCCGCGAGGCGACCTCGGCGGTGTCGCTCATGAACGGCACGGCCGACTACGCCGACGAGCATCATCACTACGTCGACCTCCTCGATGCCGAGGATCCCAACCCGAACCTCGTGGTCGACGAGAACACCTTCACGTTCACGACGAACGCCGTCGCCGGCGAGCTCGCGGGCACGTACACCGTGGGCGTCTGGACGACCTCGCTCGCGTATCCGATCGACCAGGCGTTCGTCACGACGGAGATCCAGATCGGGACGACCGCGGTCGACCCGGACCTCGTCGGCAACTGCGCCGACTGCCACCAGGGAGCGTCGAACGGACAGTACTACTTCGTCCACGTCGACCCGGGCTACTCGCCGGCCGGAAACTGGGCGATCGACTCGGGCCCCATCACGAACTGCCGGCTCTGTCACAACCAGAACGGGTATTCCGCCTACTGCTCCGACCGCGACCAGTCGCCGTGCAGCGCCGAGAACAAGGTCCCGGATCCGATCATCCGGCGCGTCCACGGCGTCCACATGGGCGAGGGGTTGTCGAATCCGTTCAACGTCGACGAGGAGAACGGCGACTTCCGCGACTGGAACGGCACGGTCTTCCCCGCGGACGTCCGGAACTGCACCAAGTGCCACCTCGACAACCGCTGGGCGGAGGCTCCGAGCCGACAGGCCTGCGGCGCGTGCCACGATGCCGTCGACTTCACCGACGGCACGATCGACCCGCCGCGTGACTTCGGCAAGCCGGGCGGCGTCAGTTGCGCGGACGACGACGACTGCGAGGCGCTCTCCGAGTACTCGGAGTGCAACGTCGAGACGGGCTCCTGCGAGATCACCCGGCACGTGGGCGGCGACGCCGACGACGACGATGGATGCGACAACTGCCACGGCTCGGCCCCGGGCGACGGGCTGGCTCCGATCCCCGACGTCCACGAGGTGCCGCCGCCGGCCTTCGGCGTGGGTGTAGCGGTCAGCATGAGCCCGCCGACCAGCGGCGCCTACTACGTCGACGAGGCGCCGGTGCTCACGATCGAGATCACGAACGGCGACGCCCCGGTCGATCCGGACACGATGACCGAGGCGGTCTACAAGAGGGCCAACCTGTTCGTCTCCGGTCCCAGGGAGGAGACCCACCCGGTCCTGACGACCACCGCCCAGGGCACGGATCAGCTCCGCGCCCTGGCGACGAGCGCGAACCAGACGTTCAACCTGACCGGCGTCACGGACCTGCAGGTCCGGATCGACGGAGGCGATGCGATCGTCGTCGACGTCGCGGACGGGACCTGGGCGGACCAGGCGGCCGCCACGACGGTCGAGGTCCGCGACTGGCTGAACGCGGACGACGACTTCAACGACGTCGCGACTGCTCGCGCGGACGTCAGCACGAGCGCTGGCCGCAACCGCGTCGAGATCAAGAGCAACAGCCGGGGAGACGGGTCCTCGGTGGAGATCCTGGCGAGCCAGGGGGCGACGGCGCTCGGGTTCGTGGTCGGGACCACCGTGCCGGTCGAGACCCACACCTACGCGAACAACGACCTGCGCGTGCGAGTCGATCCCTTCGACGACGATCCGGCGATCACGCGGACGGACACGGCGATCGAGTATCAGCTCGGCAGCGTGGCCGGGCTCGAGCCGGGCACGTACACGATCTGGGTCGAAGCCGGAACGTCGTACCCCGTGAGCTGGGCGCTGATGAATTTCCAGGTGGGCACGGAGGAAGTGGACGCCAAGATCGCGACGAACTGCACCGACTGCCACGAAGACACCCGGATGCACGCGAGCTACTTCGGCGTCGTCTTCGACACCGACATCTGCAAGAGCTGCCACGATTACGAGCGGCAGCAGGAGGGCGTCACCGGCTGGGGCGCGGCCGCCGTCGGCGGGTCGAACTGGGGATTCGGTTCGGCCCCGCTCGCCAGGCGCGTTCACGGAGTGCACTTCGGCCGATATCTGGAAAAGCCCACGGAGGTGCACGCTGCCGTCGACTACTCCGAGGTGCGCTTCCCGCAGGACATCCGCAACTGCCAGAAGTGCCACTCCGAGAACGATATGTGGGCCGAGGAGCCGAGCCGGCTCGCGTGCCTCGCGTGCCACGACTCCGATGACGCCATCGCTCACGGGACCCTGATGACGGTCGACCTGACGCCGGAGGACCCCTGGAGCGGCGACGAGCTCGAGTCGTGCGAGGTCTGCCACGGCGAGGGCGCGGACTTCGCCGTGAGGGACATGCACGACATCGCAGATCCGTACCGGCCGCCGTACGAGCGGCTGCCCGAGGGAGAGTAGACGGAGCCCTGGCCGCACGAGGGCAGATCGTGATCGAACGACCGATGGCAAGACGAGCCGACAGCCGATGTCGCCGTTGTGCAAGGCGTGGAATGCCCTGGATCTCCGCTGCCGATGGACCGCCGCAAAGGCGGCATCGCCCGCAAAGTATTCGCCGGGTCGGTTTTGCTGCGTACGTTCTTCGCGCTCTGCTCGGGCTCGCGCTGGCGGCGATGGTTTCCTGTTCCGACGAACGCGAGCGCGTGACGGGCGAGGGAGTGCATCCGGTCGGCTGGGCGGATCGGGACGACCCCGCCTTCCACGCGAGGTGGCTCGAGGACCACGGCGACGACCTGGCTCGATGCCGCACTTGCCACGGAGCGGACTATCTCGGCGGCGCCGTCGGGAGGGGATGCGCGGGCACCGGCTGCCACGAGGACGAGCGCGGGCCCGAGGCGTGCGGGACCTGCCACGGCGCCGAGAGCGACGATCCGCTTCCCGAGACCGGGCCTCACGCGAAGCACGAGATCTACTGCGACTCGTGTCACCGCGTTCCCGAGCATGTCGACGACGACTGCCACATCAGCGACGAGGGCTGCGATCCCGAGATCGAGCTCGGCGGACCCGGGATCACCTTCTCGGGCCTCGCGGTCCAGGACGGCGCGACCCCGACCTTCGACCGCGCCTCGAAGACCTGCAACGGCACCTACTGCCACGTCGGAGGATCGCCGGTCTGGGAGGAGCGGGAGGAGCCGCTCGCGTGCGACGCGTGCCACGAGACGCCGCCCGACTCGCACGCGCGATTCGAGAGGGTGACCAAGGACGAGGAGCGCGGGACTCTCTTCTGCGACACGTGTCACCCCGTTCCGCCCGGCGACACGCACGTCGACGGCACCCGCGACATCGACCTGCCCGACGGGTGCGACGCCTGCCACGGGACCGGCGAGGACGGCGCGCCGCCTCCCGCGCTCGACGGCGAGACGGACCCGACCAAGCGCGCGCCGGGGGCGCATGCGCGCCACCTCGATCCGTTCGCGCCGAACCGCGTCCGCCCGCCCGTGCCCTGCGAGAGCTGCCACGAGATCCCGACCGAGGAGACCGTTCTGGCCGAAGGCCACATCGACGCCGAGGCGCCGGCCGACGTCACGCTCCCCGAGGGTGCGACCTGGGATCCGGACGAGCTGACCTGCGTCGTCTGGTGCCACGGCGGGGAAGACAGCGGTCCAAGCCTGGCCTGGACACAGGACTCGGGCGACCCGGCCTGTGACCGATGCCACGGCAACCCGCCCGACAACCACGAGCCGATCCGGGCCACCGTCGAGGAGCGCGGCTGTGCCTGGTGCCACCCGGAGCTGCCGGCCGAGACGCACGTCGACCGGAGCATCGACCTTCCGCTTCCCCACGTGTGTGGAAGCTGTCACGGGTCTCCCGATGACCCGGCCGCTTTGCCGGACGCGCACGAGGCGCACGTCGCCGCCGATTCCTCTCAGCCGGTTCCGTGCGAGACCTGCCATCCGTTCCCGAACGAGTACAAGCTCGACGGCTCCGGCCACATCAACGGCGAGGTCCAGTTGCTCGACGAGATCGACTTCGACCCCGCGACCCGGAGCTGCACGGTGTGGTGTCACTTCGGGCAAGACGAAGAACGGCCGCGACCGATCTGGGACGACCCGTCGACGGGCGACTGCCGGACCTGTCACGACCTTCCTCCCGCGGGGCACCTCGGATTCATCGGCCTCTCGTGCGTGCTCGACCGCGCCTACCTGGACGACTGCACGAACTGCCACGTCGTGCCTCCAGCTCCGACTCACGTGGACGGCGATGAGACGCTCGAAGAAGGGTGGCCGAGGTGTACGCCATGAGACACCTCGTCACATTCGCCTGTGTGCTTCTCGCGGCTTCGATCGCCGAGGCCCAGCCGCTCCGGCTTCGCGCCGATGCGCTCGCGACCACGCCTTCGCCCGCGGGGCTGATCGTCCTGAGCGGCGAGGCCAGGCCCTCGTCGTACGTCGGGGCCGAGGCGGTCATCTGGGGCGGCTCGGGTGAGAACCCCGCGGACGCGCTCGTGGCCCTCGTTCGCCTGCGGCACCCCGGCCAGCGCGGCGATCTCACGCTGGGCAGGTTCGTCGTCGCGACCGGAGCCGTGCGCCCGGTCCACCTCGACGGCGGGATGCTCCGGGCGAAGCTTCCCGCGGGCATCGGGCTCGAGGCGTTCGGTGGGTTGCCCGTCAGGCCGCTCGAAACGTGGAACGACGAGCAGCAGATGGGTGGGGTCTCGAGGCGGATCGAGCGCGCGGATTGGGACTGGGTCTACGGCGGGCGCATCAGCGAGACGCTGGGCACGAAGCTCGGCGCCGGCGCCTCCTTCGTCGAGCGGCGGGACTTCGGCCGGATCGCGGACCGCGAGGTCGGGGGCGACCTCTGGCTTCAGCCGACCGGCAAGCTCGACCTCGCCTCGCGCCTCTCGTGGGACCTCGTCATGGCTGGCGTCTCCGAGGCCCTGGTCTCGGCGGCGTACCGCCCGGCTGGCTATCGATTCGAGCTCTTCGGCACGCATCGCTCGCCGGCGCGCCTGCTTCCGGCGACCTCGATCTTCTCCGCGCTCGGTGACGTCCCGTCGGACACGGTCGGTCTGTCGGCGCTCTGGTACGCGGCGCCCCGGCTCGACGTGCTCGCCTCCGGCTCCGCGCGCATGGCGGGCGAGATCCCGATCGACCAGGACGCGTCGAACGAGCCGCGCGAGGCCGAGGCCGAGATAGGCATGGACGCGTCGATGCGCGCCACGCTGCGCCTCGACGACGAGGGCAAGGGTCAGGTCGTCCTCGAGCTGAGGCGCTTCGGCCTGGATCCTGGCGAGTGGACCGGTGTGCGGCTCAGGGTGCGAATCCCCGTCCTCGAGGACTTCGCGGTGTCGACCGAGCTCGAGGCCGTCCGGCCCGACGAGCCCGCCGACGGCCGCGGCCACATCTGGCCGTGGGGCCTCGTCGCCTTCAGCGGCAGGTTCCTCGACCACTGGGAGGCCGCCCTCGCGGTCGAGGCGTTCGCCTCGCCGGACAAGGCCGCCGCGCTCGCCGCCCTCGGGCGGCTCGCCTATCGCTGGGAGGGACCATGAGCCGGCGAATCGCCGTGGGCCTGGTCGTCCTGGTGGGGCTCGTCTCCTGCGCTCGCGTCCTGGGGCTCAGGCCGAGCGAGGAGGAGTCGTTCGAGCACCGCGAGCACGTGCTGCGGGGGATCTCGTGCCTGCGCTGCCACGCGGGCATCGTCGGCGCCGGCGACGAGGGCCCGCTGCACGTTCCCGACGCGCGCGCGTGCCGGAGCTGTCACGAGCGGCCCCACGACCAGCGGGACTGCGCGAACTGCCACGGCAGCCACGAGACGCGCACCCAGGTCGCGATGGCCCGCGAGCAGCTTCGCTTCACGCACAAGAAGCACATGCCGCGCGTCCGCGGCAACTGCGTGCGCTGCCACGTGGGCGTCGCCGGCGAGGGCGAGGTCCTTCGCCCGGGGATGGGCGTCTGCCTGAGCTGCCACGAGCACGAGGAGAGCTTCGCGGTCCAGGACTGCGCGTTCTGCCACGTCAACCTCGAAGAGGAGCACAGGCGGCCCGCCGGGCACATCGTGCACGACGGCGACTGGAGACGCGAGCACGGCGTGCGCTCCTCGGGCAACCGAGAGATCTGCCAGACCTGCCACTCGGAGCGGTTCTGCGCGAGCTGCCACGGCGCGACCGTTCCTGCGCGGCCCGAGGAGCTCGCCTTCGACGATCCGATGAGGCCTGGCGTGCACCGCGCCGGGTTCCGATCCCGCCACCCCGAGGAGGCGCGCGGCGATCCCGGGCTCTGCACGACCTGCCACTCCACCGACTTCTGCTCCGATTGTCATCGCGAGCACGAACGGTCGTCCACGGTGGAGGGCCCGCGTACGCCTCACCCGGCGGGATGGCTCGGTCTGCGGGGCGAGCGCAACGACCATGGCCCGGCCGCCTGGCGCGATCCGACGGCCTGCGCGGCCTGCCACTCGGGAGCCGGCGAGGCGCTCTGCATCGGCTGCCATCGCGAGGGCGGTCCCGGCGGCAACCCGCACCCCGCGGGGTGGAACGAGGGCTCGCGGAGCAAGCGTGACCCGGCGTGCATCGGCTGCCACGAGGTCGGTCCATGACGCGCGGACGGCTCATCGCGATCGCGGTGCTCCTGGCCGCCGCGGGCGGCGGCTACTACTACTGGAAGTACCTCCGAAAGGGACCCGAGCAGATCGTCCTGCCCGTCTCGGGAGGCGAGCGGCCGTGGAGCAAGGTCGTGCAGGGGCCGGGGCACGCCGTGCACATCAACGGCCTCGAGCCGGTTGCGTGCCGCGATTGCCACGTGATCGAGGCCGAGACCTTCCACAAGCCGACCGAGGCGCGCTGCCTGCGATGCCACGAGTCGAACGCGTCGGCCATCCACCAGTCGGCAGCTTCCAAGCAAGACGGCTGCCTGACCTGCCACGACTTCCTCGCCGAGACGAACGAGGCCGCGCCCAGCCCCCGCAACTGCCGGCGCTGCCACTCGGAGCCGCGCGGGCAGCTCGCTGCGATCAAGATCCACGGTCGCGAGGAGTGCGTCACCTGCCACAAGCCGCACGGCCGCCGCAGGATCGAGCCGCGGGTGTGCACCGGCTGCCACCAGCACGAGGCGCAGGCGTCCGCTCGCCATGGATCGAAGCAGGCGCCCGGCCTGTGCCTCGATTGCCACCATCCGCACCAGGAGGCCGCCACCGCCAAGCAGCGCTGCGTCGTCTGCCACGTCGAGGGTCATGACGAGGCCTCGCAGCAGGCGGGCCAGCCGCCCGCGCCCGGCGTCGTGCCCGCATCGACACAGCCGGCCGGATCACCCGGGGCCCGGGCGCCGCGCATCCCCGCCTCGGCGATCTTCGCCGGAGGCCACGAGGCGTGCGTCGGCTGCCACAAGCCGCACCAGTTCGATCGGGGAGCGGGCGGAACTTGCCGCGGCTGCCACCGCGACCGCCGCGTGATCGGCGAGGGTCGCGTCCCGCAGCACTCGGCCTGCACGAGCTGCCACAACCAGCACGCCGTTCGCGGCTCGGCCATCGGCGCCTGCGCCCGCTGCCACTCGTCGTTGCAGCCTCAGCACCCGGAGACCCCGCGCGGTCGATGCGCCGGCTGCCACAGCCCGCACAACCCGACCGGCGCGAAGGCGATGCCCTGCTCGAGCTGCCACACCCAGGCCGGCTCGGACACGGGGTTCCACGCCGGCGGGATTCGCTGTCCGCAGTGCCACCGGCCGCACCAGTTCACGGGCGCCGCCGTGGGTGTGTGCCGGCAGTGCCACGGGGAGATCGCGCAGCAAGCATCGAGCAACCAGGGGCACCAGCAGTGCACGCGCTGCCACCGGCCTCACACGCCCAGGCAGGCCATTCCTGCCTGCGGCAACTGCCACACCGCGCAGGCGAGCTCGGTACCGCAGGGCCACTCGCAGTGCCTGCGCTGCCACAACCAGCACTCGGGCCAGCAGAGGTCCGCGTGCACCGGCTGTCACCAGCAGGGCCCGCCGCACGGGCAGCTCGAGGGCGGCTGTCCCCGCTGCCACCGGCCTCACGGGCCGGGCCGAGGAGTGCGGGCTCCTGCCTGCACGAACTGCCACAACCGCGGCGCGCTGCCGGGGATGCACACCGTCGACGCGCACGGCCAGTGCCGCGCTTGCCACGGGGGGCATTCGCCTCCGCGTTCGAACAGGGCGACCTGCATGAGATGTCACGAGGACAAGGCGGAGCACGAGCCGCAAGCGGCGGTCTGCTCCGGCTGCCACACGTTCGGAGCTCCAATGTGAGAGCCACGGGGGGCCCGGGGGGAGTCGGGGAGTCGTAGTTGGAATCGTTGTTTCGGTAGTTCTGATTGTTTTGGAAAGGATGGTTCGATCATGGGTCTGTCTGACATTGGGTACGCGGCGATCGGAGGGCTCGTCGTCCTCTACCTGCTGATCGGCACTCGCCAGATCAAGCAGTGGGAGATCGTGCTCAAGTTCACCTTCGGCAGATACGCCGGGCAGAAGGGCCCCGGTCTGCGCGTGTTCCTGCCCATCTTCCAGCGGATCCGGCGGATCGACATGCGGACCCGGACGCGCGACCTGTTCCGGCAGGCGGTCATCACCGCGGACAACGTCACCCTGAACGTGGACGCCGTCGTCTACTTCCGGGTCGTCGACGCCGAGAAGGCAATCCTCGCGGTCGAGAACTTCGAGGGCGCCATGAAGGACCGAGCCAAGGTCGTCTTGAGAGACATCATCGGCGAGACGCTCCTCGACCAGGTCCTGGCGCACCGCGAGTCGATCGCCGCGAAGGTGCAGGAGCACATCGAGGTCATGGTCGCGAGGTGGGGGCTGCACGTCGAGCTGATCGGTCTTCAGGACATCCAGCTCCCTCCGCAGATGCAGGAGGTCCTCGCGAAGGCCGCCATCGCCGAGAGAGAGCGCACCTACGTCATCATCAAGTCGCAGGCGGACATCGAGAGCGCCAAGAACTTCGCCGAGGCCGCGCGCGTGCTCGCCAGCTCGCCGGGAGCCATCGAGCTGCGGCGCTTCGAGGCCCTGCAGACGCTGACCCAGGAGGGAACGAGCAAGGTCATCTTCGATCTGACCAAGACCTTCGACGAAGTGCACAAGCAGGCCCAAGATGGCGGCAGGGCTTGACGGATTGAGTTGGTGGATATGAACGAAAACTCTGCCGCGGCGGACGCCACCCTCGCACTTTCTTCGCGAACCGAGGCCCGCTCGGGGCGTGAGGACGGGGCGTCCGTCTTGCAGCGGTTGAGCCGGATGCTCGGGCTCCGCATCGGTCGTTTCGCCGGGTGGGCCTCCGGCCCCCCCGGACCCCCCGCTCGATCCACCCCAGACGAGCTTCGCTCGCTGGGGGCCCCGGGCTCCCGCGGAGTGAATC
>JACPQR010000213.1 GCA_016190375.1 Deltaproteobacteria bacterium | reverse complement strand
CCGAGTCCGAGTCCGAGTCCCCATCCGGCCCGCCATCGTCGTCTACGCAGCGGGCGAAGATCTGGCAACGAGGGTCGCGGCAGTCGACCAGGCCGTCGTGGTCGTTGTCGACGTTGTCCGTGCAGCGATCCAGCGTGTCCTCTCCGATTCCCTCATCGTCATCGCCGCAGGCGGCGAACGATGCGCCGAGCGCGAGCGCCGCAGCGAGGCCACGCCTCACTGGAAGTCCAGCTCCAGCTCGTACGTGGGATCTCGCCCGATGTCGCCCTGCGTCCCTTGCTCGACCCTCACCCACAGGTCTCGCCCTGGCGTGATGTTGAAGAGCTCCATCACCGCGCAGCTCGACAGGGGGTTATCGGGATCGTCGTCACGCTGGTAGAAGGGAACGAGGCACTCGTCGGGACCGTAGATGGCCAGCGCCGCGTCGGTGCCCTGGACGCCTCGACAGTTGTCGTCGTGAATGTCGTTCTGGCGAATGATGATGTTCGCCTGCTCGGTGAGCTGGAAGCGGTACCAGTCTTCATCGGTCTCGTCCGAGAGGCTCCCGCGAACTCGAAACTCGTTGATGAAAGGCTCGCCGTCCGGCTGGTCCGTCGCGGTCTCGCAAGTATCGTTGGGCTCGCACTCGAAGCCCTCGTCGCAGTCGGCGTCGCCGTCCCCATCACCGTCGCCGTCGCCGTCGCCGTCGCCGTCGCCGTCGCCGTCGCCGTCGGCGTCGCCGTCCCCATCGGCATCTGCGTCCGAATCGGCGTCACTGTCCGCGTCGGAGTCGGCGTCGCCGTCACCCTCGGAGTCGTCATCGCCGACCGAGCCGCAGCCGAGCGCGGCGCAGATCACCAAGAGAAGGCTCAGGACACGCATTCCGGTCTCCTGTCGAAAGTCCGCCAAGGATAGCAGGGGCTAGCGGCGGATGACTATTCGCGTGCCGGGCCGATCGCGGCTGGCGAAGGCGCCGTGCCACGCGGCCGGGACCTCGGGGAGCGTCCAGTCGAAGAGCGTGCGAGCGTCGGCCGGGGAGAGGTTGATGCACCCGTGGCTGCGCGGCTCGCCGAACCGGTCGTGCCAGAACGCCGCGTGCAGGGCGAGCCCTTCCTGGAAGTACATGGTCCAGGGCACGTCCTCTATCGAGTACGCCCCGTCCGGATTGGTCGTGTCGTCCATGGTCGCGGTGACGTGCTTGGACTGGATGCGATACGTCCCCGGCGGAGTCTCGAAGCCGGCGCGACCGCTCGAGACGAGCGTGACGAAGACCGGGCGATCGCCCTCGTACGCCGTCAGGGTCTGGTTCCACAGGTCGACGTCGATCCACTTCTCGTCGGGGCGCGTGCCGCGCGGTGGCTCGGCCCGGTCCACGCGAACCACCCACTCTGGTCGGACCAGGCGGTCACCGTTGATCCTGAGGTACTCGCTGCCCCGGTAGTGAGCGACGTCGCGGATGTGGAAGGCCGCGAGGCGCGGGATGAGGCGCGCGGCCACGAGCCTCGACGTCTCCCGGTTCCAGCGAAGAGACTGCACGTTCTTCTTCATGAACGCGACGGGCAACGGCATCGACTCGTCGATGACGGCGCCGCGCAGGTCCGGCGACCTCGTGTGCCACACGCGCACCGCGCTCACGAACCGGCCGCGAACGGTGCGCACGAATCGACGTCCGTTCTCGGCGTGAACGCGGCCGTCGATCGACAGGTAGAAGCCCTTCGTCAGCCGGGCCGAGACGTACTCGGGAAGCTCGCGTCCGTCCTCGGTGCGCGCCTCGGGCGCGCGCTCGGCCGCCGGGCCCGCCTGCGCGCTTCCCGTCGCCCCGTCCACGACCGACAGGAGCGGCGGCAGGCTGGCAGGAGGCGGGATGTTGGGCGCGGGCGACGGCTCCACGGCGGTCTCGAGCTCCGAGCCGGTGAGCGCTGCCTCCGGGTCGGCCTCGGGCTCCTGTTGGGTCGTCGCCTCCGGAAGCGGGGCAGGCGGCGTCGGCGCCACCGCCGGCGCGACGGCCGGACCGCCCTCGAGGAGCGACTCCGCCACCCGTTCCTCGTCCGCCGCCGGCACCCGGTAGAAGGCAGGGGTGTCCTCCTTCGAGACCATCACGTACGAGTAAGGAAGCGAGTCGTACCGGCGAGCTGGCGCGGCCGCCGGCTCGAACGCCACCGGCGCCGCGGAGATCCGGACTCCGTCGCCGTCGCACACGAAGCCGCCGCCGGTGATCTCGTGCCACCCACGCGAGCAACCCTGCCGCGACGCGCGCGGCTTGGCGCGGAACTGCGCGCCTCGCCGGAGGTAGCCGGTCAGGAGCGACGCGGGTTCGGGCGCGGCACGGATCTGCGCCTCGAGCTGCCAGGCGACGCCGTAGAGCGTGTACGGGTCCGGCTCGGCCGGCGCCTCGACACGAGGCGGCGGAGCGGACGGGCTACCCGGTGGGGCCGCCTGCACCGGCGGATTCGCCGGTGGGCGGGCAGTCACCGGGGCAGGCGACCTCGCGATGGTCGCCGCCGCCTCTTCCTGGTCCGGTCGCATCGCGGCCATGGCAGGCGAGGGGCGCGGATCGATCACGTTGCAGCCCGAAAAAGCCTGCACGACCATCAGACCGAAGAGAAGGAGCCTCGACACGAGGCCACCCTATCCATGCCCGGTTGGAGGAGTCCAAAAACCGGCATGGCCGGCCTCGACCGTGGTGCGCCGGGCGTCACGCGTCGCTCGTGGTGTCGTAGAAACCGCTTGACCTTCCTTCGGGTCTGACATATTGGTCGGACCAATCCATGACCTCCCCTGCCCCGACGCCGGAGCGGCGAGCTTCCCGCGAGGACCTCGTGTTCGATGATCTCGTGGCCGAGCTCCTGAAGGGCAGGTACCCGGTGGGCAGCCGGCTGGCCCCCGAGCGCGACCTCGCTCTACGCTACGGGACCAGCCGATCCACCGTGCGCGAGGCGCTTCGGCGGATCGAGACGCTCGGGCTGGTCCGCGCCCGCCAAGGATCCGGCCTCGAGGTCCGCGATCTGTTCCGCGACGGCAGGATCGGCCTTCTGCCGGTGTGGCTGCGAGCCGGGGCGCCGGGCGCCGCGCCGGCGGTCGTCCTCAAGGAGCTCCTTCGTCTCCGGCGCATCCTCGTGGCCGAGATCCTCCGGATGTGCGCCGCATACTCGAACGGCTCGAGCATCGGCGAGGCGCGCGCGAGACTGGCCGCGGCGTGGCAGGTGCGAGCGGACCGGAGCGCTTTCTTGCGCGCAGACTTCGAGCTCATGCATTCGCTGACGTCTGCCTCCGGTTTCGCCCCGGCGGCCTGGATGCTCAACGCGGTCGAGGGCGTCTACGTCGAGCTCGCCGGCCAGCTCGCTCCGCTCCTTCCGACACCGCGCGACTACCACCGCGTCCACGCACAGGCGCTCGATGCTCTCGAGGCGCGTGACCCCGGACGGGCGGTCGAGCTCGTAGACGGGTACTTCGAACGACACGACAAGCGCCTCCTGGAGGCATTGAGGCTGACATGAGACGACCCATGCCCGTGCCGGGGGAACCCCCCCGGGTCCGCTACCGGGGGCGCGCGCGCGCGATCCTCGAACAGATCGTGCGCGCCTCTTGCCCGCCCGACGTCGACGAGCTCCGGCTCACCGACGAGATCGTGGGGTACATCGAGGACGCTCTCTCCTACGCCCCCGCGTTCATGGCTCGCGCGCTCGCTCTGGGGCTGTACACGCTCGATGTCCTCTCGCTCGCGGACGGCCCGAGGCGCGTGCCCTTCTCCCGCCTGGGCATCGAGGACGCTCGCGCGTACGTGGAGGGCGCCTTCCACACCAGGAACCTCGCCAGGAGCGCGGTGATCAGGCAGGTCAGGATGCTCGCGCTGCTCGGCTACTACGAGAGCCCGACCTCGAAGGAACGCCTCGGATACGCACCGGACGCCTGGATCGAGAAATCGAAAGCAGAAAGGCTGCGACGCCATGCTGACGACCTATGACCAGGTGAGACCCGGCGCCGACCTGGAGCTGCGCGCCGACGCGGTGGTGGTCGGCTCGGGCGCCGGGGGAGCTCCCTTCGCGGCGGTGCTTGCCGAGGCGGGCTGGGACGTGGCGCTCCTCGAGGAGGGATCCTTCGTGCGGACGGAGGACTTCGACGGCGACGCGACCCGAGCGCTGAGGATGCTCTACCGCGACTCGGGAGCGTCGTTCGTCATCGGCCGTCCCCCGATCCTGATCGCGGAGGGGCGCTGCGTCGGCGGCTCCACGGTGATCAACGGAGGGATGTCCTGGCCCACACCCCCGCGCATCCTCGAGGACTGGTCGCGCCGGGGCATCACCAAGATCGGCCCGAAGGACATGGAGCCCTATTTCGCCCGAGCAGAGCACGACATGTCCGTGGCGACGCAGTCGCCCGAGTCGATCGGGCGCGACACGGTCCTCCTCGCGACGGGCGCCCGCAAGCTCGGCTGGAAGGTGCTCGACAACCGGCGGAACCAGAAGCACTGCGTCGGCTCGAACAACTGTGCGTTCGGCTGCCCCACGGGCGCCAAGCGCTCGACGCTGGTCTCCTACGTGCCGATGGCCGAGCGCGCGGGCGCTCGTGTCTACGCCAACTTCCGCGTCGACCGGGTCCTGATGCGGGGCAAGCGGGCGATCGGGGTCGCCGGTCGGGTGGTCGATCACTTCGGCCGCAAGAAGGCGCGCTTCCGGCTCCTCGCCCGCGCGACCGTGATCGCGGGAGGTGCGATGCAGACGCCCGCCCTGCTCCTGCGCAGCGGGCTGAAGAGCCCCAGCGGCCAGCTCGGAAGGAACCTCAAGCTGCACCCCAACATCAAGGCGATCGCCCTGTTCGACCAGCAGGTCCGGGGCTGGCACGGCGTGCACCAGGCCCACCAGATCCGCGAGTTCCAGGACGAGGGGCTCGTCATGGCGGTGGGCAACGTGCCACCGGGAATCGTGGCGGCGGCGATCGAAGGGAGCGGCGCGCGCGTCAAGAGGGTGCTCGATCGCTACGACAACCTCGTCACCGCGGGAGTTCTCGTGGAAGACGAGGGCGCGGGCAGGGTCGTCGCCGGTCCGGGAGGCCGGCCGATCGCCACGTACGACCTGACGGCGCGAGACGGCGAGAAGATGCGGCGAGGGGTCTCGCTCCTGGCCCAGGCCCTGTTCGCCGCCGGCGCCAAGAAGGTGATCGTGCCCCTTCCCGGCGTCCCCGACCTCGACGGTCCGGACGATCTGAAGAAGATCTGGAACACCCCGTTCGATCGCCGCCGGCTCGAGGTGTTCACCGTTCACCTCATGGGGACCTGCGGGATGGGCTCCGATCCAAACCGGTCGGTGACCTCGGACTGGGGCGCGTTCCACGACGCGGCGGGCCTGTACGTCAGCGACGCGAGCCTCTTCCCGGGCCCGATCGGCGTCAACCCGATGGAGACCATCGTGGCCCTCGCCCTGCGCAACGCGCAGCACCTCGTCGAGACCGAGCGGAGGACTTCGTGATGAACGACGACACCCGAGTGGCGTCCGACGCGTACCGCGCGCTCCTGCGTGCTCCGACGAGGGAGCTGGGGGAGATCATGCGCCGCGGCGAGACGCCCGACTTCGACCGCATGGCTGGCTGGGAGTATCGGGGCTTCAACCGCCCCGAGCCCTTCGAAGCGCAGGCGACGGCGCTCATGAAGCTCGCCGGCATCCAGAAGTTCATCAAGGGCTTCTACCGGGACCGGACGGGAACGGGCTTCGGCTACAACGAGCCCGCCGTGCAGAACGGCCCGGAGGGACCATGGATCGCCAGACCCGATCCCGACCGCCCCAAGCGCTTCGGTTTCTATCGGGTCGTCCCGGTCGATCCCTGCGACCGCGACAACCGATACTTGCAGGCGCTCCTGCTCGACTACGGAGCGGGGCCGAACCCACCGTGGGAGCCCGCGAGGGTGCTCCGCGACTACCTCGTCCGCGTCGAGCGCGGCTCCGACGATCTCCTCCTCGGCGCCGCGACGGTCGCGCTAGGGCCGCTGCGGATCCCGACGAACTACTTCGTCCTCGAAAGACACCGCCACACCGCCTGGAGCGGGGACACGCACGCGGTCATCAAGTAGTCGATATCAAACGCGTTTCAGGGACAACCGCGCGTTTCGCTAGCCGTCCGGCACGATCGAGCAGAACCCGCCGAGGCAGACCCCCGAGCAGCAGTCCGTGTCGTCGAGGCATGCGCCGCCGAGCGGCTGGCAGCTCACGTCCGACTCTCCGCATACCCCGTCGTCGCAGAAGCCCGAGCAGCAGTCGACGTCCGCCGCGCAGGGGCCGCCGTCCTCGATGCAGGGCACGTCGCACTCGCAGGTCTCGGGCCCACCCGGGTCCACCGGACACAGGCCGCAGCAGCATTCGTCTCCGAAGGCGCACAGGCCGCCGTCGGGCAGGCACTCCGCGCTGCCGAAGCAGCGGTTGACGCCCGCGATCGTCGGGCTGCAAAGCCCCTGCCCGCCGCCGGGGCAGCAGTTGTTCGAAGCTCCGATGAAGCAGACCTCGCCGCGGTCGAGGCAGCCGGGCGGGTTGTCGCAGCGTCGGACCAGGTCGTGGTCGGACAGCTCGCACTCGCCCGAGCAGCAGTCGTCGTCCGCGAGACAGATCTCGCCGATCGGACGGCACCCGGAGAGGAACTGGCAAACGGGCGAGCCCGTCCCCGGATCGGCGCAGGCGTTCGAGCAGCAGTCGCGAGTACCCGTGCACGGCTCACCGACGATCTTGCAACCGCCGAGCTCCGCGCACCGCCCTTCGTCGCAGGCCCCCGAGCAGCAATCGCCGCCGTCCACGCAGATCTCGCCTCCCGCGCGGCAGCGCTGCGTGTGATCGCACCTCGAGATCCCGCCGCCAACGGGGACGCAGTTCTGAGAGCAGCAGCTACCCTGCCCGCCGCCGCAGATCTCACCCGCCGGCCGGCAGCCCGACCCCGCGTCCTCGCATCGCAACTGGCCCTGGCGCAGTACGCAATTGTTGGAGCAGCAGTCGGCGTCGTCCACGCAGAGGTTCCCGATGACCTCGCAGGTCTGTCCGGGGTCGTCGGCGCACGCGTGCCCGCCCTGGCCGTCCGGTACGCAGGCGAGCGCGCAGCAGTCCACGGCCACCTGACAGGGATCGCCCGCGGGCTCGCACGAGCCGCCCGGCTGGCAAACGAGGCTCCCGCCGAGGTCCACCTCGCAGACGCCGGAGCAGCATTCCGCGCCGACGACGCACTCCTCGCCGGGATCGTGGCAGGTGCCGAGGTCCGTGGTGCAGAAGCCGCGGATGCAGCGGTTCGAGCAGCAGTCGGCGTCCGCCAGGCAGGCTTCCCCCAGCGCCCCGTAGTCCTCGTCGATCTCGGTGTCGCAGTCGTCGTCGACGCCGTTGCACACCTCCGGCGCTCCCAGGTAGACGGCGGCGTCGCCGTCGTCACAGTCGGTGCCGCCGCAGGTATCCGTGGTGAAGCCGTCGACGTCGACGTCCGGAGCGAGGTGCAGGCAGGTGTCCTGTGCCTCGGAGCACGAGTCCGCGGTGCAGGGCACGCCATCGTTGCAGTTCGGCGGGCTCCCGCCGACGCAGACTCCGACGACGCAGACCTCGGCTCCGTTGCAGTACAGCCCGTCGTCGCATTCCCCGTCGGACCCGCAGGCCTCGCCCGGAACGCATCCGCCGCTCTCGACGCTGCACACCTGGCCGTCTGGGCACAGCGCGTGGGTCGGCGTGTTCTGACAAGCGGCGCCGTTCCCCTCGTCGCAGGCGTCCACTGTGCAGGCGACGTTGTCGTTGCAGTCGACCGGCGTCCCCGGCCGGCAGCCGAGGGCCGGGTTGCACGTCTCGTTTCCCGTGCAGGCGAGCCCGTCGGAGCAGCGGTCGTTTCGGGGCGTCGCGTCACAGCCGTTGATGTTCGGGTTGCAGAAGTCGTCGGTGCAGCCGATGGCGTCGTCGCAGACCGGGTCGGCGCCGTCGCGGCACCCGAGGAGCGTGCACTCCTCGTCGCCGTTGCAGTACTGACCGTCGTCGCAGAGGCCATGGTCGAACGTCATGTCGCATCCGTCCGCGTCCTCGTTGCACGACGTCAGGGTGCAGTCGACGTCGTCGCCGCAAAAGACGTCGGGCCCGTCGATGCACCCGAGAGTCTGGTCGCAGATCTCCGTGCCGTTGCAGAACACGCCGTCCTGGCAGTCGAAGCTCACGGGCGAGTTGGCGCAGGAGTCCGCCGCCTCGTCGCAGCCATCCGCCGTGCAGTCGACGTCGTCGTCGCAGTCGACGGCCGCACCGGGCGTGCAGCCACCGTCGAGGCAGGTCTCCTCGCCGTTGCAGAAGAAGCCGTCGTCGCAGTCCGCGTCCTCGTCGCACGGACCGCCGTCCACGCAGCCCTGGTCCGGATCGCAGCGCTGCCCGTCGCCGCACGAGCCGTGGTCGGGCACGATCGAGCAGGCTCCGATTGGCTCCGTGCAGGTGTCGACCGTGCACTGGACGCCGTCGTCGCAGTCGGCGGCCGAGCCCGCGACGCAGCCATCCGTCTCGTCGCACAGCTCCGCGCCGTCGCAGGTCAGCCCGTCGTCGCAGACGAAGGCGTCGGGCACGACATCGCAGACGTCGTCCACGAGGTTGCAGAAATCGGCCGTGCACTCGATGCCGTCGTCGCAGACTGGCCGCTCGCCCGAAACGCAGGCGCCGTCGACGCAGTCCTCCGGGCCGTTGCAAAAGACCCCGTCGTCGCAATCGACCGCGTCCTGGCAATCGGCGTCGCCATCGCCGTCGCCATCGCCGTCCGCGTCGCCGTCACCGTCGCCGTCCGCGTCGCCGTCGCCGTCCACATCCGCATCGGCGTCCGCGTCAGCACCGGCGTCCTGATCGTCGTCTCCATCGGGAGTGCTTCCGTCACCCCCGCAGCCCGCCAGGGTCATCACGGGGATCGGAGACAGTGCCAGGACGAAAAGAAGGCCGGCAGAGCGGGCGAAGGTCGACATGGGTATCCTCTCTGTACGATCCGGCGGGAGTCGCCGATACGGCTCCCCATGGTGACACCGAACAGACCCCGTGCAGCCGGTTTCATCGGTCGGAGGCTCATTATTGGCGGGGCTCCTCGCCCACGCTCCTACATCCCGTGCAGCGCGGGTGCTGGCCGAACGCCTGGCCCGGATCGCGTGAGGCGGTGTCCAGCCGGACCCCGCGTAGCGGATCTGCTGCACTTGACTGGCCTTCGCCGAGCACCGTACAAGCGAGGAGATGGCGGCGGACGAGGCGATCGCGTCCTGGCTGGGAGCCCTCACCGACGGCGGTGTCCTGTCGGCTTCCGCGTACGCGGGTCGCGCCGTCGCGGTCTATGTCCTCGGGGAAGAGACGCTGCGGCGCCTGCGCTCCGCTTTCGACAAGCTGACTCCCGAGCAAGCCGAGGACGAGAAGGTCGCGGCGATCGAGACCTGCCTCTGGATGGCGGCCGCCGATCGCTTCGTGGCCCCGGAGGAGCGGATGCTCCTGGTCGAGATGATTGCTTGCGCCGGGTTGTCTCCCGAGACCAAGGCGGCGCTCGAAGGCGAGATCGGCGACCAGCCTTCGCTGGCCGACCTCGAGCTCAGGCTCGGTACCTACGAGCTTCGCGAGCTGCTCCTGGCCATGTGCTGGGAGCTGGCCGTCGCCGACGGGCGAATCGACAGGATGGAGACCGGCTTCTATCGAGGCCTCGCGGCGCGCCTGGGCGTCACCCCTGAGCGCTCGGAGTCCATCCGAGCCGCCGTGCAGGCCGAGCTCGGCGGCGAGCGAAACGTGCAGGGCGCGTGAGCCCGCGCGGGTCTCGCGGTGCTATCCTCGATGACGTGACCCGCGCCCTGCTGGCGCTCCTCGTCGTCGTGGTTGCCGGTTGCGAGACCTCGCACGCCGACACGCGCAGTCGGCCGCCCGACGGGGGCCGCCCGCTGGTGGTCCCCGCATCCAATTCCCCATCGACCCCCACCGTAGCCCCTGCCCCACCGCCCGCCGATCCGGCGCCTTCGAGCACGTCGGTGGGATCGCCGAACGACGGACGCCTCGTCGCCGGCGTCCCGGTCCCCTCGACCGGGCTCGGCTTCAAGCTGAACGAGCGACGGATCAACGTCGACAGCTTCTTCGGCACGACCGAGCTGGTCGGGGCCATTGCGCGGGCGGCTGAAGTGGTCGAGCACGAGCAACCCTCCTCGACGCTCGTCATCAACGACCTCTCTTTCCCGGGCGGTGGGCCCATCCCCCATCACGGCTCGCATCAGGCCGGTCGCGACGCGGACATCCTCTTCTACCTGACCGATCTGCGGGGCCGGCCGGTCGCCTCGAGGGGCGTCGTCATCGAACCGGACGGCACCGGAACGGACTTCAAGGATCTGGCCGATCCCGCGGACGACGAGCAGGTCGAGCTCGACGTGCGCCGCACCTGGCGTCTCGTGCGCGCCATGGTCGAGGATCCCGACGCTCTCGTACAACGCATCTTCGTCGCCGAGCACGTCAGGACGATGCTGCTGGCCGAGGCCGAGCGGGTCCGCGCCCCGCGGCGCGCGAAGGATCGGGCCGGCGATGCCATGTGCCAGCCGGGAACGCCGCACGACGACCACCTGCACATCCGGCTGTTCTGTACGGTCGAGGACATGCGCGCCGGCTGCCTGGACGGCAACCCCATGTACCCGTGGCGGCGCCTCGAGCTTCGCGCAGCGGGTATCCTCGAGCCGATGATGGCGACTGGCCGGCGGCGGCGCGCGGAGCCGGCCGAGACGACCCCCGCAGCCGCTACCCCGCCCGAGCCTCGCCCCCATCGCCTCGTCAAGGCCCTCCTCGAGCGCCGGCGCGGGTGGTCGAGGACGCCCCATCCGGGGCGGCCGTGGTGCAACTGAGCCTCAGCGGGGTCCGCGGATCTCGATCTTCACGGGCGGCAGCGCCTCCTCGCCGCGATTGGCCGGTCCGCGATCGGGCCCGACCTCCGCAAACGGGCCGCCGAGGATCCAGATGAGGATCAGCGCGAGGAGCATCGCGAGCGAGACGATCTGCACGGTCGTCGCCGACGGCGACGTCGTCCACCCGTTGCGGAAGAACTTCCCCCGAGATCGGCGCCGGATCTTCGTCTGGACACCGCGCAGGAAATCCGGCGGCGCCGCCGGCTCCTGGTCCGACACCATGCCCCTGACGAACGACCCGCTGTCGTCCTCTCTCTCGCGGTCGGGGATCCGCTCGTCCATCGGTGTCATTCTAGCGCGCCTTTCTCGACGAGCCGCTCGCGCAAGGCCGCACGCGCGCGGTGCAGGCGGCTCTTCACCGTCCCCTCCGCGAGCTGCGTGATCTCGGCGATCTCCTGGTACGAGAGGTTCTGGATGTCGCGCAGGACGATCAGGAGACGGTGGTCCTCGTCGAGCTCGACCATCGCCTCCTGGAGCAGCCGCTCGACCTCCACGCCCTCGAGCAGTCGATCGGGTCGATCGACGGTCCCGCTCGTCGACATCGACGCGCTCTCGAGCTGGTCGCGCTCGGACAGATCGTCGAGCGGCGTCTTGGGGTACACCGCGCGCCGGCCGAGATACTTCAGCCGGTTCTTGCAGTGATTGGTCGCGATCCGGTAGAGCCAGGTGGAGAACTTGGACTCGCCGCGGAACAGATGTATCGCCTTGAACACGGTGATGAAGACCTCCTGTGCCACGTCCTGGGCCTCCTCTCGACTGCCGAGCATCCGGTAGACGAGGTTGTAGACCCGCGACTGGTACAGGCCGACGATCTCGTTGAAGGCGGTCTCATCGCGACTCTTCAGTCGCTCGATCAGCCGGTTCTCGCGGTCGGGGGACATGGGCACGTCGAAGGTCACGCGGGCCGCGAGGGCGCGTTCTTCCAGTGCGGCGAAGAACCTCTCGCGCGCCAGGTCCACGCGGCGGTAGACACCACCACCCCGTGGGGGTTCCTACCCTATCACGGCGGGATCAATGTACGAAGAAGCGCAACGCGGCAGTCACGGTGGTGCTCGAGCTCCCGGCGATGCCCTGCCGGACCGAGACCTCGGCGGCGAACCGCTGGTCGACGTACCCGAGGCCACCCGAGAGGAATTGCTGATCGAGCCAGGGGTCGATCGTGTACCCGACCCGCAGCGGGTACCGGTTCGCCGCGAAGTACTCGCCGCCGATACCGTAGCGGGCGGCGACCTTGCCGTAGGTCGACAGGTCGAGGATCACGTCGGAGTCGATCACGGCGAGCTCAGCCACGTTGACGGCGGCCCCGAAGCCGACCTTCATCGGCGCCTCGGGCGAGTCCAGCGCGGTGAGGTTGTAGCCGGTGACTCCGAAGGACAGGAAGCTGGCGACTCGCAGGAGCGCGCCCGCGTCGAACGTCAGGTCGTCGAGCAGCGGCTCGCCTTCTTCCGCGGCCACCGGCGACCCGGTCCTGGGCACTCCGTCCTGGATCAGGTGCAGGTACTTCAGCGTGGCGCCCAGGGAGAACGCTCGTCCGATGGGCACGCCGAGCCCGAGGCGGAGATCGTAAGCGGTCCGGTCGGCGTGATCCGGGTCGGACACGGAGTAAGTCGCTCCGATCCCGCCGGCAACGGCGTTCGTGGAATCGACGACCGATGCGTTTGCGAGGTGACCCTGGGCACCGGCCTCATACTGGTATGCGGCCTCGACGTGGTACAGCCGACCGACCGCCAGCGCGGCCGGGTTGAGGTAGAGTGACGGGTTCGAGACCGCGGCGGCCCGCAGCGCGCCCCCCATCGCGAGGCTCCGCGCGCCTTCGAAGGCCTCCTCCGCCCGGGCCGTTGGAGCGGCGACGACGACCACCAGAGCAAATGCGGCGAATTGTCTCGTCATTCCCCGCGAACTTACGGAGCAACGCCGCACGCTGTCCAGAAAATTGCCAGCCGATCAACGTCCGCCCGCTCCGGCAGGCGCGGAAGCCGGAACGGGCGGCCATCCCGAGACAATCCAGCAATCTCCGATTTACGAACAGACAATGAAGCCGGACGCGGCGTCAGCTTTTCCCGGGGAATCGGCGGTGACGGCCAATCCCGTTCGCCGCTCAGCGGCCAGAATCAACGCTCGCCGGACGTGGCTCTTTTTCTCCCTCCGAATCCCGTGTGTTTCAGTGTTCTTGCCAACGGACAGAGGCGACGAGGCCAGCCAGGGCGAGTACGCGTCCGCGAACACCACAGGAATAGGCCTGATAATTCGCACACATGAGGCCGTCACCGAAACTTCGCATTGAGGTCCGGTCCCGGCTCTGATACACGATTCGGCTCGAGCAAGCCTACGTCGGCTGGGAGCGGGGGACCTTGCCTTCCACGTGTAGGTTCTTCTTTGTACCCGTCGACATGAAAACAGTGTGATTCGGCCTTCTTGCGGAGGCCTGTGGATAAGTGTGTGGGAAACCGGTTGTCAGATTGTTAACGAGGGACGCTGACATGCTGGAACTATGGGAAAACACGCTGAAGTCCTTGCAGGACCAGATGGCCGCACAGCACTTCGAGGCCTGGCTGCGGCCAATCCGGGCATCCATGGATGGGGAGGTTCTCGTTCTCAGAGTGCCCAACAAGTTCGCCAAGGACTGGCTGACGAACAACTACCTCGAGATGATTCGCGACAAGCTGCGCGGTACCGGCGGCTCGGACGTCGCTCTGAGACTCGATCTCGAGTCGGCCGCTCAGGACGACGGCCAGGCCGCGCTGGTGGCGACGGAGGCGCTCGCAACCCAGGGCGCTCACGTCGAGCCGCCTCGGCCAACGCCGGGCCTGAATCCCAAGTACAACTTCCAGAACTTCGTCGTCGGCCCGTCGAACCAGCTCGCTCACGCGGCCGCGCTGGCCGCGGCCCAGATGCCGGGACGGAAGTACAACCCGCTGTTCATCTACGGCGGCGTGGGTCTGGGAAAGACCCACCTGGTGAACGCCATCGGCCACGCGCTCCATGCGCGCGATCCGAACCAGCGCATCCTCTACCTCTCGGCCGAGCGTTTCACCAACGACTTCATCGACTGCCTCCAGAACAAGCGGATGGACGAATTCCGCGCGCGCTACAGGAGGCAGTGCGACGTCCTGCTGATGGACGACATCCAGTTCATCGCCGGGCGAGATCAGACTCAGGAGGAGTTCTTCCACACGTTCAACGCGCTCTACGACGGCTTCCGGCAGATCGTGGTGACGAGCGACAAGTATCCCCAGGAGATCCCCGATCTGCAGGAGAGGCTCGTCTCGCGCTTCCTGTGGGGTCTCATCGCGGACATCCAGGCCCCGGAGATGGAGACCAGGGTCGCGATCCTGAGGAAGAAGGCGCTGGCCGAGCAGATCGCTTTGCCCGATGAAGTCGCGTTCTGGCTCGCAGAGAATATCAAGTCGAACGTGCGGGAGCTCGAAGGGACGCTGATCCGCCTCGTGGCGCAGGCCTCGACCCAGAAGCGCGACATCACGATGGACCTCGCGAGAGAGACGCTCCGGATCGCGGCGCCGACCCACGTCACGAGCCTGAGCGTCGAGGATATCCAGCGCGTCGTCTGCACCTACTACAACGTGAAGATCAAGGAGCTGACGGGAGATCGGCGCAATCGTTCGATCTCCTTCCCGAGACAGGTGGCGATGTTCATCTGCCGCAACCACCTGAAGACGAGCTACCCGGAGCTCGGTCAGAAGTTCGGCGGCAAGGATCACTCGACGGTCATCGCGGCCTGCAGGAAGATCGAGTCGCTCCTGCACACCGACTCGTCCCTGCAGAGCGCGGTCGAGACGATCGAGCGCAAGCTGGGCCTCGCGTCGTGAGTCGGGAAAGCTGTGCGAAAGTCTGTGACTGGCCGGTGGAGCGCCAATGTGGGCAAACGAACCACAGCTAATTGATAGCTAAAAAACACATAATTTAAACAGCAAGGATCCCAAATTTACACTATCTTTTAGCATAATTCGGCGCTTCGACACAAAGACACAGGGCCTACTACTACTACGAGGTTTAGATCATGGACTCTGAGATCAGAGTAGAGAATCCCCAGGGGGGCAAGTCGAAGAAGGGTTCCTCGAAGAAGGAAGGGGCTGAGCTCATGGAGTTCACGATCGGCAAGCGCGACTTCGTCCGAGGTCTCGCTCGCGCATCGAGCATCGCCGAGCGCAAGAGCTCGATGCCGATCCTGTCGAACGTCCTGCTAGTGGCCGAAGGGCACGACAGGCTGAGGCTCTGCGCCACCGACCTCGGCGTCAGCGTCACCGCGACGTTCCCCGCGGAGATCGTCTTCGGTGGGAGCATCACCCTTGCGGCTCGGACGCTCTTCGACATCGCGCGGAGCCTGCCCGAGGAGGCGGTCCACGTCACGGTGTCGTCGACGATGTCGGCCGAGATCCGGTGCGCCAAGAGCCGCTTCCGGATGGTGGGCATGCCCGGCAACGACTTCCCGACGCTGCCGGACGCATCGAAGGTCGAGCTCGCCACCGTGCCCGCGGCGACGGTGCGCAAGATGATCGAGCAGATCTACCCATCGATGTCGCAGGACGAGACGCGGCCACATCTGGCTGGTGCCCTCTTCGAGGGTCAAGGAGACGTCCTCAGGATGGTCGCCACGGACGGCCACAGGCTCACCAAGGTCGAGCGGAAGGTCGAGGGTGGCTCGTTCCGGTTCTCGATGCTCGTGCCCCAGAAGGGCGTCAGTGAGCTCAAGAAGCTAGTCGAGGACGGCGACGGCTCCGCCGGCATCGGCGCCGACGCGGGGAACGCCTTCTTCGGCCGGCGCAGCGGCTCGGGAGGTCCGTACCGCTCGGACGAAGGGCAGGGCGACACGGCGATGCTGGCCGTCAAGCTGACGGAAGCCGCCTTCCCTCCGTACGAGCAGGTGATTCCGACCCTGCACGAACGGGTGGTCATCGCTCCGCGGTCGACGCTGATCGAAGCCCTGCGTCGGGTCTCGCTCGTCTCGCAGGAGCGTTCGCTGGGTGTCAAGCTGGTCGTCGAGGCTGGAAAGGTGACCGTCTGCACCGAGAACCCCGCAATCGGCGACGCATCCGAAGAGGTCGACGTGGACTACGCGGGATCGCCGGTCAGCCTCGGCTTCAACGCGCGTTACATCGTCGACGCGCTGGCGGCGGTGGACGGGGACGAGGTCCGGCTGGAGCTGTCGAAAGAGCTCGACCCCGGGGTCATCCGCAACATCGGCGGTGACGACTTCGTCGCCGTCGTGATGCCCATGAGGATCTGATCATTCCCGCCCCCGCCTCAGCCAGGATCCTTCGCCTCGAGCACCTGCAAGTCCGGAGCTTCCGAAACCTCGCCGAGCTCGACCTCGAGCTCGATCCCCGCTTCAACGTCTTCGAGGGCGACAACGGCCAGGGTAAGTCGAACCTCCTCGAGGCGATTGGTCTGGTCGCCTGGCAGCGCTCGTTCCGCGGAGCGAGGCTCGACGAGATGATCCGGTCTGGCGGCGATCGCGCGACGATCGATGCGCGGATTCGAGTCGCCGAGGAGCCGGCACACGAGGTGTCGATCCAGCTCCGCCCAGGCGTTCGCTCGCTTCGGCTCGACGAAAAACGGGTGCCTGGGCCCGAGGCGTATTTCGGGATCGTCCAGATGGTCCTGTTCCATCCCGGCGAGCTGGAGCTGGTCCAGGGCGGTCCGTCGGCGCGCAGGACGCTCCTCGATCGCGTGCTGTATCAGACGGAGCCCGGCTACCCGACGGCGTTCCGCGACCACCAGCGAGCTTTGAAGAGCCGAAACCGCTTGCTCCAGGATGAGGCCAGTGCCGCGTCGATTCGCTCCTTCGATCGACCTCTGGCCGAGACGGCGGTGCGGGTCGTCGCAGCCCGGGGAAGGCTGCTCCATCAGATGGCGCCCTTCGTCGCCGCGGCGTTTGCGGAGATCGCCGGCGGTTCGTCGACGGCGGCCATCGCGTACCGCCCGCAATGCGAGGCGTCGAGCGCGGACGAGGTGCTCGAAGCGCTCGCGCGCTCGTTCGAGCGCGACCGAGCGCGCGGGGCGACGTGCGTCGGGCCACAGGGCGACGACGTGGAGATCCGGATCGACGATCACCCGGCACGCTCCTACGGCTCACAGGGACAGCAGCGAGCGCTCGTCCTCGCGGTGAAGTGCGCCGAGCTCGCAGTCGTTCAGGCGCGAGCCGGCCAGCTCCCGGTCCTCCTGATCGACGACGTCTCCAGCGAGCTCGACGAGACCCGCCGGAGGCACCTCTACCGTACGATCGGGGGCGGTGGCGGGCAGGTCGTGATGACGACCACGGACGCGCGGTTCGTGCCCCTCGAGACCCTGGGGACTGGAGGAACAGTGACCCGCGTGTCACAGGGGAAGTTGTCGAGATAACTAAGTAATATTATTGCTAAATTAGCAAACGAAAACTCTTGAGTCGCCGCTCCCTTCGGCTATACTTCTCCGTTCTCCGGTTGCTTCGAAAAAAACGGGGATTTTCGCAGATTTAGTGTCATTCGATGGAAGGCCCGACCTCACCCACCTCGACCCCGGTCGCCATCGCCGAGACGCCGGGTAACGCAGGCGACTACGGCGCCGATTCGATCCAGGTCCTCAAGGGACTGGACGCCGTGCGCAAGCGCCCAGGCATGTACATCGGCGACGTGCACAGCGGCGACGGACTGCACCACATGGTCTACGAGGCCGTCGACAACTCCGTCGACGAGCACCTGGCAGGCTACTGTCGAGCCATCAAGGTCCTTCTTCACTTTGATGGATCCGCGACAGTGGAGGACGACGGCCGCGGCATTCCGGTCGAGGAGCACAAGGACGAAGGACGCAGCGCCGCCGAGGTCGTCATGACGGTGCTGCACGCCGGCGGGAAGTTCGACCACGCCTCCTACAAGGTCTCGGCCGGGCTTCACGGCGTCGGCGTCTCCGTCGTCAACGCCCTCTCCGAGTACCTGAAGATGGAGATCTATCGCGGCGGCGCCGTCTGGTACCAGGAGTACAAGGTCGGCGTGCCGGTCGCGCCGATCAAGGTCAAGGGCAAGACGTCACGCACGGGAACGCGGATCAGCTTCAAGCCGGACCCGGCGATCTTCTCCAACACCGAGTTCTCGTACGACACGCTCACCCAGCGTCTGAGGGAGCTCGCCTTCCTGAACCCGGGGCTCAACATCCAGCTCGTGGACGAGCGCAACGAGCCGCATCGTTCCAGCCTCTTCAGCTACGCGGGAGGGATCGCGAGCTTCGTCGAGGAGCTCAACCGGACTCAGACCCGCGTCCACGACGAGGTCATCTACGTCAAGGACGAGCGGGAGACGGTCACGACCGAGATCGCCCTGCAGTGGAACGATTCGTACCAGGAGATGATCTTCCCGTACGCGAACAACACCCACAACCGCGACGGCGGGACCCATCTCACGGGATTCCGCACCGCGCTCACGCGGTTGCTCAATGGGTACGGGACGGAGCACAACCTCTTCCGCGAGCTCAAGGGCACGCTCTCTGGCGAGGACGTCCGCGAGGGGCTCGTCGCCGTCCTCTCGGTGAAGATGCCGGATCCGTCGTTCGACTCGCAGACGAAGAGCAAGCTGGTGTCGAGCGAGGTCAAGGGGGTCGTCGAGCAGGCCGTCAACGACCGGCTGGGCGCCTTCTTCGAGCAGAACCCGCCCGTGGCGCGGAGGATCCTGGAGAAGGCGGTGCTCGCCGCCAAGGCGCGCGAGGCTGCCCGCAAGGCGCGCGAGATGGTGCAGCGCAAGGGCGTCCTCGATCCGGCCACCCTGCCCGGCAAGCTCGCTGATTGCCAGGAGCGCGACCCGGCGCTCAGCGAGATCTACATCGTCGAGGGAGACAGCGCAGGTGGCAGCGCGAAGCAGGGACGCGACCGCAGGACCCAGGCGATCCTTCCCCTGCGCGGCAAGATCCTGAACGTCGAGAAGGCCCGCTTCGAGAAGATGCTCTCGTCCGCGGAGGTCGGAACGCTCATCACGGCGCTCGGCGCCGGGATCGGGCCGGAGAGCTTCGATCCCGACAAGCTTCGCTATCACCACATCATCGTGATGACGGACGCCGACGTCGACGGCAGCCACATCCGGACGCTCCTCTTGACGTTCTTCTACCGGCAGATGAAGCAGATCGTCGAGCGGGGCTACCTGTACATCGCCCAGCCGCCTCTGTATCGCGTCCGTCGTGGGAAGAAGGACGTCTACCTCAAGGACGAGGAGGCGCTGGCCCGCTTCCTGATCGGCGCCGGCACCGAGGATCTCGTCCTCAGCGTCGCCGGCGGCGAGCTAAGCCTGGCCGGGGAATCGGTCCGGTCGGTCGTCGCGAAGATCTCGAGGTGGCGGAAGATCCTCGAGAAGCTCGAGCGGCGAATGGACGCCCGGCTCGTGGAGGCGATCGTGCGGGCCAGCCAGCTCGACAAGGACTCGCTCGACGACCCGAGGAGGATCGCCCAGGAGCTCCGGAGCGTGGAGGTCTACCTCGAGGGTCATTACCCCGCGCTGCTTCCGCTCAAGTTCGAGCTTGCACCGGACGACGAGCACGCGGGGCACCGGATCACGACCCGGACGCGGCTCGGCGGAAGCGTGCGCGAGACGGCGATCGACTTCGCCTTCCTCAACTCCCCGGAGTTCAACGAGCTCGGTGCGATCGATCTCGACCTCGCTTCGCTCGGCGACCCACCGTTCGAGGTCCAGCTCGCGAAGGGGGAGAGCCGCGAGCTCGCGGACGTCCACGAGCTCCTGGGCCTCGTCGACGAGCGCGGCCGCAAGGGCCTGACGATCCAGCGCTACAAGGGGCTGGGCGAGATGAACCCCGATCAGCTCTGGGAGACCACGATGAACCCCGAGACCCGCTCGCTCCTGCAGGTGCGAATCGAGGATGTGGTCGGCGCCAACGAGCTGTTCAGCGTGCTCATGGGCGACGAGGTCGAGCCCCGACGGCAGTTCATCGAGTCGAACGCGCTGAAGGTGAAGAACCTCGATATCTGAGCGTCAAGCGCTCGCGAGGGCCGAGAGCAGCTCCTCGTGGATGAGGCCGTTCGATGCGACCAGCGTCTCGCCGTAAATCGAGGACGGCCCGCCGTTCCCACCCGAGACGCGGCCGCCCGCCTCGGAGATCAGGAGCACGCCCGTCGCCCAGTCCCAGGGCTTGAGCTTCTTCTCCCAGTAGCCGTCGAAGCTCCCCTCCGCGAGCCACGCGAGATCGAGGACGGCCGATCCGCACCTGCGGACCGCCTGAGCCCGGAGCTGCACGCGGGCGAACTCGGCGAAGTTGTTGTCCGGGCTGATCTTGAGGTCGTAAGGGAAGCCGGTCGCCAACAGAGACTCGTCCAGCCGATCCGTTCGCGACACGTGGAGGGGACGTCCGTCGCGCGTTGCGCCCCTGCCCGCCCTCGCCGTCCAGACGGCGCCGAGCATGGGCGCATCCACCACGGCGAGATCGATTTCCCCCTCGTGCTCCAGCGCGATGGCGACCGCGAAGATCGGCAGGCCATGAGCGAAGTTCGTCGTTCCGTCGAGCGGGTCGACGATCCAGCGTGGGTCGGTCGGGCCCTCGGCCCCGCCCTCCTCGCAGAACAGGCCCCAGGACGGGAACGCCCCCCTCAGATGCCGGCGGATCATCTCCTCACTCGTCAGGTCGTGCTCCGTCACGAGGTCCATCACGTTGCCGCCCTTGTGACGGATCGATCGCGCGTGCCCGAGGGCAGCCCGCAGGTACTCGGAGGCGCGCCGGGCGGCCTCGACGGCGGCGGCGAGCGCCAGCTCGCGCGTGCGGTCATCGAGCGGCATCGAGCGCCCTCCGCAGCGCCTCGTGGATGCCGCCGAAGCTACCGTTCGACAGGACCGCGACGACGTCCCCGGGCCGCGCGGCGGCGACGACGTGTCCCACGATCTCGTCGATCTCGAGAGGGCCCTGGGCGGCGAGGCCTCTCGAGCGCAGGTCGGACACCAGCCTTCCGACGTCGAGCTGCTCCTCGGCCGGTAGATCGGGTCGGCCCACTCGGGCCACCAGCACCTCGGCTGCCGCATCGAAGGCCCCGGCGTACGCTTCCTGGTGTAACCGCCGGCAGGCCGTGGCGCTCCGGGGCTCGAAGACTGCACAGAGCCGCGCGGTCGGGTGAAGGCCGGCCAGCGCCGCGAGCGTGGCCGCGACCTCGGTCGGGTGATGGGCGAAGTCGTCGTAGAGCCTGACGCCCCCAGGCGTCCCGACGAGCTCCTGGCGCCGCTTGACGCCGCGAAACGATGCGAGCGCAGGGCGCAGGTCGTCGAACGAGATCGACAGCGCCTCGTGGCAGACCGCGACCGCGGCGGCGGCATTGGCGACGTTGTGACGACCGGGCACCGCGAGATCGTAACGTCCGCAGGCCTGCCCACGAACGACGAGGTCGAACCCCGAAGGTCGAGGGGTTGCCACGAAATCGGCGGAGCCCCGGGCGTCCCCGAGCCCGAACGTGACGACCCGCGCCACCGAGTGCGCGGCAAGCGCCACGACCTCGTCGGAGTCGGCGTTCAGGACCAGGAGGCCCTCCTCGGGCAGGAGCTCGACGAAGCGACGGAACGCGGCGGCGTACAGGTCGGCGGTCGGGTAGATGTCGACGTGATCGTGCTCCATGGACGTGACGACCGCGGCCCAGGGACGGTAGCGCCACATCTTCGGGACCTTCTCGAAGAACGCGGAGTCGTACTCGTCTCCTTCGATCACGAAGTCCTTCCCGTGGCCGAGCCGGTGGCCGGTACCGAAGTTCGCGGGGACGCCGCCCACGAGAAACGACGGGTCCCGTCCGAGCGAGTGGAGCACGTGTGCGACCAGGCTCGTCGTCGTCGTCTTTCCATGGGTGCCCGCGATCACGAAGCTCCTTCTGCAGCGAAGGAACAGCTCGTCTACGGTCCCCGGCATGGATGCGCGCCTGAGACCGAGCTCGCCGGCGCGCACGGCCTCGACGTTCGTCGAGCGACAGACGTTGCCGACGATGACCAGATCGATTCCGGCTTCGACGTGATCCGCGGCGAAGCCCTGCAGCAGGCGTGCGCCGCTCGAGCGCAGGAGATCGCCGATGGGTGGGTCGAAGCGCAGGTCGGACCCACTGACCTCGTGGCCCGCGTCGAGAAGGAGCCCCGCGAGGGCGCCCATCCCGGTCCCGGAGATTCCGATCATGTGGATCCGCAAGTTGCCTCGTTTCCGGCGCTCACAGGAGCGCCCTGAGCGCTCGCGTCAGGTACCGCACCTCGAGCGGGCGGGCAACCACGTCGTCTGCACCGCACGCGCGGGCCCGCTCGACGATCTCGCTCGTCACGTGCAGGCTCGTCGCGACGATCCGTGCCGCGGAGGTGGCGGGATCGGACCGCAGCGCGCGCAGCGCCGAGGTGCCCTCGCACCCCGGCAGGTACAGATCGACGAGGACGAGGTCGGGTCTCGACCGGCCCGCGACGACCAGGGCGTGCGGGAAGCTCTGAACGACCAGGGGGTCGATTGTGGGCTGCTTGCTCGCCACGTTGAGGAAGAGGCGGGCCACCTCGGGATCGTCGTCCGCGAGCAGAGCGACGCGACGCCTCGGCGGGACCGGCGCCTTTCCCGAGGAGTCTAGCGTGACGACCTCGCGGCGCTCGAGCTTGTGGGGACCGAGGCGCTCGACGACCCATCCGTGACCCGCCGCGTCGGTGAGACACACCGACCGTCCCTCGGCTCCGGGCACGAGGTTGTCCGCGGTGAAACGCAGGTGCCGGGCGTCGCTCCCCACGATGGCGATTGCCTCCCGGGCCCTCAGGCTTCCCGCGGCGACATGGATCAGGATGGCAAGGTCGACCTCCAGCGCACGCGAGAGCGCCAGGAGCTTGGCGGCGTCGGCCACCTCGATCTTGCCGTGCTTCCAGCGGCTGGTCCGGGCATTCTCGAACCCGATGAGGCGCCCGAGCTCCGCGTCCGATCCGCGGTCGGGACCCTTGCCGGCGGCCGAAAGCGCGCGACACAGGTCGAACAGCTCCTTCGAGCCCGGGAAAGGGCAGCCCTTGGCGGCCATGCGGCGAACCTACCGGGAGGAGATCTTCTCGATCGTGTCGCGAGCTCGGCCGAGGACCATCGTCTCGAGGAGCCGGCGAACCCTGGGGTAGGCGTCGAGGAGGCGCTCCACGAGCGCCCGCGAGAACACGACCACCAGGAGCTCCTCGGCCGCGGTGACGGTCGCCGTGCGCGGACGCCCCGTGAGCACGGCGACCTCCCCGAAGAAGGCGCCGCGCCCCAGAGTCGCGAGCTCGACGCTGTCGTCGGTGCCCTCGCCGCGGCGCGTCTCGACGCGCACCGTTCCGTCGGCGATGAGGTAGAAGTCGTCGCCAGGCTCTCCTTCGCGAAGGATCACCGCTCCGGCGGCGAATCGCGCGAGCGAGCTCTCCAACAGAGCCCGCATCCGGCCCTCGTCGTCGAGCGACTTGAACAGGTGCGAATTCCTGATGAGGGTTTCCATCTCGGCTTGTAGACCGAGGTGGGCGCCGCTCGAGTGCTGTCCTTCCACTTCCCGTACTCTATCATCTCCATCATCAAGGGACCCCCGACGTGCTTTGCTCGTTGTGGGCCCCCGATTGACAGCCCGGGGCGGCTCCCATAAAGTAACGCGACGGGGTCGAGCCGGCATTGAGCAAACCCTCCAGGCAAGACAGCCTCCTCGACAGGATTCGCCGCAAGATCGAGGAGGCGATCGAGCGGCTGCAGGACGTTCTCGTCCCTTCTGCCGAGCCCGAGGCGGCTCCCGTCCGCGTTCCCATCCCGCGTCGCCGGTAGTCATTCGAATCATCGTGAAAAAACCGGTGCGGCCGACCGTATAATGGTCGGGCCCGGCCGCGAGCCGAGCCGCCACTCGACGCCCATCCAGGAGGGGTCATGCTTCGTTCTTCGGGCTCTCTCGTCCTCGTCATACTGCTCGGTTGTGGGCAGAACGCGCCGCAGCCAATCCCGGTGCAGCCGGTTCCCGGTCAGCCGGCCATGCCGTTCCCCGGTCAGCCGCTCGCGCAACCCGTTCCAGGGATGCCGGTCGCCCCGGTGCTGCCAGTCGCGCCGATCGTACCTCAGCAGCCGGTCGCCATCATGCCTACCACGCCGCAGACGGCTCTCGTCCCCGGTCAGGTCGGCGGGCCAGCCACCTCGCTGGTCCCGACGAGCCCGGTGGCGGTGGTTCCCGGGCAGGTCTCGCAGGGCGTGCCGCAGATACCGCCGCCTCCGCCCGGTGCCGACCCCCGCGCCGCCGAACGGATGCGGGAGTACACCGTGCAGATGATCGCTACCGGGTACATGCCCCACGGCGATCCGGGTGCCGACACACTGGGACCGAGCCAGTCCGACAACTTCCAGATCACGCTCAACGGAGGTGACTGCTACACGATCGCCGGCTTCGGCGGGGCCGGGGTGCGGGACCTCGACGCCTACCTGTACAACCCGGCCGGCCGGCAGCTCGTCCGTGACTTCGCCACGGACTCGCGCCCGATCGTGCGGTCCTGCGCGACGGAGACGGGACAGTACAGGGTGCGCTTCCACATGTACTCGGGAGCCGGACCCTATACCTACCAGGTCTACCGCTCCGCGGGTGCGGCGGTGCAGGCGTCGGGCCTGGCGGGCATCGACCCCGTCGTCCGGCGGCGGATGGACCTCTTCACGGCTCGCCGGCTCGCCAAGGGCTACCGCCCGGCGCCTGCAATCGCCGGCTCGGGAACGCTCTCGACGAGGATGACCCAGAACTTCACCGCGAACCTGGAGACGGGGCGCTGCTACACGATCGCCGGCTTCGGCGGTTCGGGTGTCTCGGACCTCGACATCTTCCTCGTCGCACCCGCGGGCAACCAGGTCTCGCGGGACGAGCGGACCGACGCCGAGCCGGACGTCAACCACTGCCCGAGCTATCCCGGCACCTACACCATCAGGGTCCTCATGTACGCCGGCAACGGCGCCTTCGCGATGCAGGGCTACCAGACGGGTCAGTGAATCTCATCCGGTGCGGATTCGTCGCTCGAAGCGGAAGCCGTCCGGTCCTTCGTCGATGCGGACCACGTCGCCCGCCGCGTATCCCCCGCGCAGGATCTCCTCGGCGAGCGGGTCCTGCACCTCCTTGAGGAGGACGCGCTTGAGCGGACGCGCGCCGAAGGCCGGATCGTAGCCACGCTCCACGAGCCTCTTGCGCGCTTTTTCGGTCAGGTCGAGGCCGAGGTCGCGCTCGGCGAGCAGCCGCCCCAGCCGCTCGAGCTGGATGTTCACGATGCCGTGCAGGTCTTCCTTGCGCAGGCGGTTGAAGACGATGACATCGTCGATCCGGTTGAGGAACTCCGGGCGGAAGTGCTTGCGCAGCTCACCGTCCATCCTCTCCCGGAGGGCCTCCATGTCGCCCTCGAAGTCGAGGATCATCTGCCCGCCGATGTTCGAGGTCATGATGATGACCGTGTTCGAGAAGTTGACCAGCCGGCCTCGTCCGTCCGTCAGCCGGCCGTCGTCGAGCACCTGAAGTAGCAGGTTGAAGACGTCGTTGTGTCCCTTCTCGACCTCGTCGAAGAGCACGACGGAGTAGGGCCGGCGTCGCACCGCCTCCGTGAGGTAGCCACCTTCGTCGCTGTCGACGTAGCCGGGTGGCGCGCCGACGAGGCGGGCGGCCATGTGCCGCTCCATGAACTCGCTCATGTCGAGCCGCGTGAGCGACGCCTCGTCGTCGAACATGAACTCCGCGAGGGCCTTCGCCAGCTCGGTCTTGCCCACGCCCGTCGGGCCCAGGAAGAGGAACGAGCCGATGGGCTTGCCGGGATCGCGCAGGCCCACCCGGCCGCGGCGAACCGCCTTCCCGACGGCCTTCAGAGCGTCGTCCTGGCCGACCACTCGCTCCCGGAGCTTGTCCTCCATCGCCAGGAGCTTCTCGGCCTCCCGCTGCATCATCTTGGCCGCCGGAATGCCGGTCCACTCCTCGACGACCTTGGCGACGTCCTGTTCGCTCACGCTCTCTCGCAGGATCGGCTTGGTCCCGGGCGCGTGCGCCTCGGCGCCGAGCCGGGCGACTCGCTCTTCGAGCTCGGGCAGAACACCGAACCTCAGCTCGCTGGCCCTGCCGAGGTCGCCTTCGCGCTCGGCGACTTGCTGCTCGCGCCGAGCGGCATCGAGCTCCGCCCGGGCCTCTTGCACCAGCGCCAGGCCCCCGAGCTCCTTCTCCCATGCCGCGCGACGGCCCTCGGCCTTGGGCTTGATGTCGGCCAGCTCCGCCTCGAGGCGCGCGACGGTGGCCTTGCTCTCGCGGTCTTCCTCGTCGACCAGCGAGCGAAGCTCCATCTGGATCATGAGGACTCGTCGCTCCAGCGCGTCGATTTCCTCCGGCACGCTGTCGATCTCGATCCGCACCTTGGAGGCGGCCTCGTCCATGAGGTCGATCGCCTTGTCGGGCAGGTGCCGATCGGTCAGATACCTCGAAGAGAGGGAGACAGCGGCCACCACGGCCGGGTCCGAGATCTTGATGCCGTGATGGATCTCGTACTTCTCGACGACTCCCCGCAGGATCTGGATCGCCTCGGTGACGCTGGGCTCGTCGACGTTTATGGGCTGGAATCGGCGCGCCAGCGCGGCGTCCTTCTCGAAGTACCTCCGGTGCTCGTCGGGCGTGGTGACTCCGATGCACCGGAGCTCGCCCCTCGCGAGCGCGGGCTTGAGCAGGTCCGCCGCCCCGACGGACCCCGAGCCGCCGCCGGCGCCGACCAGCGTGTGGATCTCGTCGATGAAGAGCAGGACCTCACCGCCCGAGTCGCGGATCGCGGTGAGCATGGACTTGATCCTGTCCTCGAGCTCCCCTCGGAGCTTCGCGCCCGCGAGGATTGCTCCGAGGTCCAGGGAGACCAGCCGCTTGCCCTTCAGCCCGGCCGGCACGTCGCCCGAGACGAGCCTCTGAGCGAGTGCCTCGACGATGGCCGTCTTCCCCACGCCCGGTCCGCCGATGAGGATCGGGTTGTTCTTGAAGCGACGAGAAAGAACCTGCATCACCCGTCGAAGCTCGGCGTCCCGCCCGACGATCGGGTCGAAGCGTCCGTCCGCGGCCATCCGGGTGAGGTCGCGACCGAAGCGCTCGAGCGGATCTACCGAGCCGCCCGCCTCCGAAGAGCCTGCGGGCGCTTGACCCAGGGCCTCGCGGATCTGCTGCACGTTCAGGTCGAAGGACCGGAGGAGGTCGGCCGCCGGGCCGCGCGCCTCCTGGCCGATGGCGAGCAGAAGGTGCCTCGTCTGGACCTTGCCACCCGAGTCACGCGCCGCCTCCACCTCCGCGCGTCCGAGCAGCTCCTGCAGGCGCGGCGACAGGAACGCGACCGACCCTCGCACCACCGGCAGCTTGCGGAGCACGACCTCCGCCTCGGCGACGACGTCGGTCGGGGCCACGGCCATCTTCTTCAGGGCCGCCGCGGTCCCGAGGTCGCGCTCCGCCAGCTTGTGGAGCAGGTGGATCGCCTCGACCTCGGGATGATCGCGGTCGTCGGCGAGCTGCTGCGCCGAAGCCACGGCGCTCTTCGCTTCCGGTGTGTACGACTCGAGTCGGAGTGTTCTTGCCATTGGATGTCGCTCGGGCGTTCGGGCTCACCTGCGCTGGGGGGGCATCTCGACGAGCCGGAGCTGGATCTGGCGCTGCGACCCGCCGCGGAAGACGTCGAGCCGGGCGATGTGACCGACACCCGCGGTCGACGCGAGCCACGGCAGCTCGGAGGAGTCGCGTATCGCCTGGCCGTCGAACTCGAGGATCACGTCGCCGGACCGCAGTCCCGCCGAGGCGGCCGGCCCGCCCGGGAAGACCTCCACGACCAGAGCCCCCTTCGGCTCCGGCAGGCCGAGCTGGGTCGCTGCGTCGCGAGTGACGCTCTGGATACTGATCCCGAGCCAGCTTCGCGTCACGCGACCGCTCGTGCGGAGCTGGGGGAGGATCTGCTTGACCATGTTGATGGGTATCGCGAACCCGATCCCCTGACCGGCCGCGTTGATGGCGGTGTTGATGCCGACGATCTCGCCCCGCATGTTGAAGAGCGGCCCGCCCGAGTTGCCGGGGTTGATCGATGCGTCGGTCTGGATGAAGTTGTAGTAGCCCGCGGGGTCGATCGGCACGTCGCGGCCCGTGCGACCCTTGGCGCTCACGATGCCCGCGGTCACGGTCTGGGACAACCCGAATGGGTTCCCTATCGCGACGACCCACTCCCCGACCTGCAGGGCGTCCGAGTCACCGAGCGGCGGCGCGACGAGGTTTCGCGCGCTGATCCTCAAGAGCGCCACGTCCGTGCGGTCGTCGAGCCCCACGACGGACGCCGAGACCTCCTCGTTCGACGAGGTCTGGACCCGGATGTCGGATGCGTGCTCGATGACGTGGTTGTTCGTGATGACGTAGCCCTCCGAGTCGATCACGAAGCCGGTTCCCAGGCTCCGCTGGATCCGATCGGGGACGGCTCCCCACGGTCCGCCGAACGGGTTCGGCAAGCCGCCGCGCACCACCTGAGCGGCGAAGACGTTCACCACCGCGCCCTTGACGTGCTGGACGAGGTCGACGAACGACGTCGGAACCATGGGAGCGACCAGCGGGGGTGCGCTCGGCCCGGTCGTCCCCGACGGGGCGACCGCGGGCTCGGGTTGCGCGGCCGGCTGCTCCACGATGGTCGGCGCCCTCGTCGACGGGCAGCTCGAGCACAGCAGCGCGAGCATGGCGACTGAGCGCGGCGGGCGGGCCATGCGCCTACTTCCGCTTCGTGGCCGCGACGAACTGGATCCTGAGGTCGTACAGGACGTGGTCGAGGAGTCGTTCCTCCTCGCCGGTCAAATTTCCCTTCGTCTTCTGCTGGAGCATCCCGAGGATGTCGATGGTCTGCCGCGCCAGGGGCAGATCGACCTCCGCGGGCTGCCCTTCGACCGAAGCCGCGCCCATCTGGAACATCGCGCTCGACGCGAGCGACAAAAGGAACGTGGCGAAGTCGATCTCCGGCAACGGTCCGTGGGGGCCGGTCGGCTCGGCCTCGGGCCTCTCCTCGGGCGGCTCGGCCACGGGCCCGGGAGCGGGCTCGGCCGTCTCCTCACGCAGCTCACCGTCCGGCGTGAACGCCCTCCGATCGGTGACCTTGTAGCCCTTGTCCTCGACTGCCATCGCCGCGGCTACTCCTTCTCTGGCGCGCCCTGCTCCGATGCCCTTTCCTCTTCGGTCTCGACCAGGATCTGGTCCTGCAGGTCGGGAAGGCCCTTGAGCCTCTTCTCGACGTCCTTGGCGCTGACGACGCCCTTCTGAACGTTGCGGTCTAGCACACGCTTGTCGAACTGCCACTCCATGGTGGGGATCCCCTTGCTTCAGACTGCGGGAGCGAAAAAGGCCGATGAAACGCGGCGCACAATAGGCAGCGGGCTCGAAGGTGTCAAGGTCCGGCCCGGCCCAGCAAGGTCTCGGGAGAGACGATGCGGCCGGCGATGGCGCTCGCGGCGACGACGAGGGGGCTCGCCAGGAAGACCCGGCCGGGGCCGCTCCTCCCGGGGAAGTTGCGGTTCTGCGCGCTCACCGTGATCTGCTCGGCTCGCGAGGAGGCCCCGGGGCCCGCCTTGATGCAGGCGCCGCACGACGGGTCGATGACCTGCGCGCCCACGCCCTCGAAGATCTCGACGTAGCCCTTCGACTCCGCGTAGCGGCGGATCTTCTGCGAACCGAACTGGACGATGCACTGCACCGATGGCGGGACCTTCAGACCCTTCTGGAGCGCCCTGGCGAAGACACGCGAGTACATGTCCATGTCGGCCATCTTGCCGCCGGTGCAAGAGCCGCCGTACGCGATGTCGATGGCGACGTCGCCGCCGAGCTCGGAGAGCGGGACGCCGTTTCGCGGATCGCCGGGAAGCGCGACCATCGGCACGATCCGGCCCAGGTCGATCTCGAAGGTCGCGAAGTACTCGGCGTCGGGATCCGGTCGGACGATCTGCGAGCGCAGGCGCACCGGATCGAGGCCCCGTGAGCGGACGAGCTGCTCGACCACGAGGTCGTCGGCCACCACGATGCCCGTGAAGCCGCCGGCCTCGACCGCCATGTTGGTGAGCGTCGCGCGCTCGTCGAGCGGCATCGCGCGGATTGCCTCGCCGCCGATCTCCAGGACCTTGCCGATTCCCTTGCCCTCCTTGAAGAACGGTCGTGACAGGATGTGCAGGATCACGTCCTTGGCGCAGACGTCGTCGCCCAGCCGTCCATGGAGCGCGAACCGAACCGTCTCGGGCACCCGGACCCTGACGTCCCGTGTGAACCAGGCGTTGGCCATGTCGGTCGATCCGACGCCGAACGCGAAGCAGCCGAGGACGCCCGCCATGCAGGTGTGCGAGTCGGTGCCGGCCACCACCTGGCCCGGCTCCGCGAGGTCCTCGATGACGGCGTTGTGGCAGATCGCCTCCGAGCCGCCGGCGGCGGCCTCGCCGTAGAGCTTCAGGCCCTGCGTCCTCGCGAACTCCTCCTGCGTGTCGGCGAGGCCCTTCGCCGCCTCGAGCAGGCCCATCTGCCTGTGCTCCTCCGACATCACCTTCTCGAGGAACGTGAGGTGGTCGCGGAACGTGAAGACGCTCGACGGCTCGGCCACGCGCGCGTCGGGACCGAAGGCCTGGCGAAAGAGCGCCTCTGCCATCGGCGTCACGTACTCGTGGCTGAAGCGAACGTCGGCGCGAGCGAACAGAGCGTCTCCGGGCCGAACTGCCGGCAGGCCGCGGGCGTCGTTCTGCAGATCGGTGACCGCGTGACGGGCGAGGATCTTCTCGACCACGTTCATCGGTCGGGCCGGCGTCTGGATGGGCGGCGCGCTGGCGCGGCCCTCGAGGCGCGCTTTCGAGTACTCGAACAGTCCGCCGTACCGCACGATGTCGGCGCTGATCGGGTCGAGATCGCGGGTGAACTCCTCGATCGCTATCGGCTCGCCCCGCTCGATTCGCCCGACGAGGCCCATGTCGGTCGACGTCAGTAGACCGATGTTGTGGCAGTTCTGGCCGTAGATCTTCTCGATCGATCGAGCGATCACCAGACGCACGCCGGCGCACTTCTCGGCGAAAGGCGCGGTCTCGCGCGAAGATCCGCACCCCTTCGACCTGCCCGAGACGATGACGTCGGGCCGGGCCCTGGCGATGTCGTGCCTGCGAACGACGCCGCCGCGAAGGCCGACGAGGCAGTACTCCCCGAGCTTCTCGTCGTAGTAGTAACAGACCCAGCCGGGAGTCAGCTCGTCGGTCGAGATGGAGTCGAGGAGCGGAAGATCGGGGTCCCAGGGGAGCTGCTCGCCGTCGAGCTGCCTGCGCAAGAGCGCGGGATCTTCGGTCAGGTAGAGGATCCTGGGTCGGAACGTGAGCCTGTCTTCGCGCATCGCCGGGCTTCGGGCCTCCTCAGCCTGCCGATACTGGCAGCTTGCCCCGGCATCCGCCACAGGCAAGCGCCGGCGGTCTTCGAGGTCAGCGGACCGCGTCGCCGCCGCTCGCGGCGAGCCTCAGCATCATTCCCAGGGCGACCTCCAGCTCCTCGCGGCTCGGCGGCTCGGAGGCGAGGTCGAAGGCGCTCTTGAGCGCGAGGACCTGGTCGCCCATCTTCTCCATCAGCTCTCGCTGCCCGGGCGAGGCGGCGGTCTGCCGCCAGCGGCGTACGATCTCCTCGAGCTCGCCCTTGTCGCTCGTGGTCAGGAGCTGGGCGAGCTGCGCGGCCAGGACGTCCAAGTTCATGGCGAGGGCCGGTTGATCGCGCGCAGGATCTCGGGCAGGCGTTTGTCGGGGACCGAGATGCGGGTCGGCATGCCTCCCTCGATGCCGAGCAGGTCGACGAAGTCGTAGCCCGAGTCGAAGGCGGCGGCCACGGTGATGTTCCCACGATCGCGTACGATCGAGACGGGCGCGAGCTGTTGGCCGAGGAGCAAGAGCAGCGTCTTGTCGTAGCGGGGCGGATTCGGGCGCAGCTCGACGATGGCGACCTTGCCCTCGATTCGGTACGCCTCCGCGAGGTGTCGGGTGGCCTCCTCGATCCCGGTGAGCTGCTCGGCCGCGAGGTTCATCTGCGCCCGCAAGTTCGCATCGTGCAGGCCCGTCACGAGGTAGCGAACGACGGCGAGGCGAAGGCCGTCATCGGAAGGTCTACCCCGGATGGCGCGATCGATGCGCTCGGCCTCCGGCCCGGGTCGACCCATGCGCGTGTCGACCGCCCGGGCATCGTCGTCTGCGCCGGCGTAGGGCTCCCGGCCCCCGAGGCACCACTTCGCGGCAGCGTACAGACCGTCGAGGTCGAGATGGCAGAGGATCGTGTCGACCGGGCCCACGCGCCCGATCAGCTCGGGCGTGATCATCTCGGGGCAGCCCCCGTGCTGGGCCTTGGATGCGAGGACGAAACGGGGATCGCCGCGAAAATCCGCGTGTTTCTCGTGGTCGTGGTGGTCCACCCAGACGGCCAGGCGGTCGCCCAGCCCCGCAAGAAACGCTCCCGTGACCTTCTCCCAGGGGGACCCCATCTGGTCGGCGGCAAACGCGATGTCCAGGACGGCGACCCTTCCGGGCAGCGTCTCGGCCTTGGGGAGCTTTCGGGGCGTACCGAACCGGATCGTCGGGATCGAAACCAAGGGGGAGGGGCGGACGTCAGAGGATTTCACGTCAGTCTCGTCACTGTACCACCCGGCGCCGCCTCCACAGGGGACGCCATGACCGAAGCCCACGACCTGGCGCGCAGGAATAGCGTTTCAGTCCGTGAGGTTGAAACCAGGGTACCGCCGTGATACGCGAAGGAGCTTTGTCGTGGAAAGCCAGCTAGCGCCAGCGGAAAGGGCGCGAGGACACAGGATGGGAATCGAGCACGACGTGCGCGCCATCAACGAGATGGTCCAGCGCGAGAGCGCCTTCGTGGAGCAGATCACACACGAGGTCTCGAAGGTCATCGTCGGCCAGACGTACATGATCGAGAGGATCCTCATCGGCCTTCTGACCGGCGGCCACGTCCTGCTCGAGGGCGTGCCCGGTCTGGCCAAGACCCTGACGGTCAAGACGTTGTGCGACTCGATCAGCGCGAAGTTCCAGCGGATCCAGTTCACGCCGGACCTTCTGCCAGCGGACCTGACCGGAACGGTCATCTACAACCAGCACAACGGCCAGTTCACGGCGAAGAAGGGGCCGATCTTCGCCAACCTGATCCTCGCCGACGAGATCAACCGGGCGCCCGCGAAGGTCCAGAGCGCGCTGCTCGAGGCGATGCAGGAGCGGCAGGTCACGATCGGCGACACGACCTACCCGCTCGAGCAGCCCTTCATCGTGATGGCCACGCAGAACCCGATCGAGCAGGAGGGGACGTATCCCCTGCCCGAGGCGCAGGTCGACCGGTTCATGCTGATGGTCAAGGTCGGCTACCCGAGCCGTGACGAGGAGCGGGCCATCATGGACCGGATGACCTATCCCGTTCCCGTCCTCGCGCAGCCCGTCGTCTCTCCCGTCTCTCTCTTGCAGGGCCGTGACGTCGTCAACCAGGTCTACATCGACGAGAAGATCAAGGAGTACATCGTCTCGATCGTCTTCGCGACCCGCAAGCCGAAGGACTACAAGCTCGACGACATCGTCGACTTCATCCGGTTCGGTGCGAGCCCCAGAGCCTCGATCGCGCTCAACCTCGCGGCTCGTGCCCACGCGTTCCTCAGGCACCGCGGCTACGTGACGCCGGAGGACGTCAAGGCTGTCGGGCCCGACGTGCTCAGGCACCGCATCATCCTCACCTACGAGGCGGAAGCCGAGGAGATCACGACCGAGGACATCGTTCGCCGAGTGTTCGAGGCGGTCGAGGTCCCGTAGTGCTGACCAAGGACCTCATCAAGAAGGTCCGGCAGATCGAGATCTACACGTCTCGGATGGCGAACGACCAGATCGCCGGGCAGTACCAGTCGGTCTTCAAGGGCCGGGGCATGGCCTTCTCCGAGGTCCGCCAGTACCAGATGGGCGACGACGTCCGGTTCATCGACTGGAACGTCTCGGCCAGGATGCAGGAAGTCTACGTCAAGCTCTTCACCGAAGAGCGCGAGATGACCGTGATGCTCGTCGTGGACGTCTCTGCCTCCGAGCAGTTCGGATCCGTGGGTCAGCCGAAGAACGAGCTCGTGGCCGAGGTCGCCGCGCTCATCGCGTTCTCCGCGATCAAGAACAACGACAGGGTGGGGCTCATCATCGTGTCGGACCGCGTCGAGCGCTTCGTGCCTCCGAAGAAGGGCAAGAAGCACGTCCTCCGCGTGATCAGCGAGATCCTGAACTTCCAGCCCGAGCATCCCGGGACGGATCTCGAGGTCGGTCTGGAGTTCCTGGGGAAGATCGCCCGGCGGCGATCCATCGCGTTCCTGATCTCGGATTTCGTGGCCTCCGGCTACGAGCACGCCCTGCGCGTGGCCAATCAACGGCACGACGTCGTGCCGGTCGTGATCGTCGATCCACGCGAGCTGGAGCTGCCGGCGGCGGGCGTCGTCTGGTTCGAGGACCTCGAGACGGGCGCCGTCTTGCCGGTCGACACGGGCAGCAGCAAGGTGCGCGAGGCCTACCGCCTCCACGTCGCCCGGCAGCGCGCGGCGCGAGAGACGATGTTCCGGCGGATGCGAATGGACAGCGTGACGGTGCGGACCGACCAGCCCTACGTGAAGGCGCTGGTCGACTTCTTCGCCGAGCGTGCGCGCCGGCTGAGGTTCGCCTGATGTCACATCGGCTGATCGCGCTCTTCGTCCTCCTGGCTCCCGCGAGCGGGCTGGCTCAGACGCGGCAGCTCCACACCAAGGTGTCGCCGCTCCGGGGTTTCATGGGCGACGTGATCACCCTCGAGGTCGCCGTCGACCGCGACCCCGACGACCGCGTGTCGGTCCCGCGCGGGCTCAAGATGCGACCGTTCGAGGTGCTGCGGCGCAGGACCCACACGACGGACGCGCCGGGAGGCGGCGACCGGGTCCGCCAGGTCGTCCGCATCGAGCTCCTGGCATTCGAGATGGGCGAGCTCGTAGTGCCGTCGATCGATCTGCGTCTGGTGCACCCTTCCGGGCAGGTCGAGACTCTCAGGACCGATCCGGCGCGCGTGACGATCGCGGGCCGGCTCGACGGTGTCGAGACCGCGGAGCCGAAGGGCAACCACGGTCCGGTCCAGGTGACGCAGGAGAGGCTGTGGCCGCTGTGGGCTGCCCTCGCCGTGGTGCTCGCGATCCTGCAGCTCCTCGTCGTCAGGGCGATCATGAAGCGGCGGATGAAGCTCAGGGCGGTCGCCGCGCCGGCTCCGCCGCCGCTGCCTCCCTGGGAGATCGCGCTGACGAAGCTCGGAGGGATCGAGCGGTCGGGAATGGCGGAGAAGGGCCTGGCAAAGGAGCACTACGACGCGGTGTCCGACGTGATCCGCGAGTACCTCGGAGCGCTCGACGGCTTCGACGGTCTCGAGATGACGACGGAGGAGATCCTCTCGCGCTTCAGGGACCGCGTTCCGTCCGGGGTCTCGTACCCGCAGCTCCTGGGCTTCTTCGCCGAGTGCGATCTCGTCAAGTTCGCACGCCAGGCCGCCACGCCCGAGCAGGCCAGCGCGCTCTGTCAGGCGGCTGTCGACGTGGTTCAGCGAACTCGCGCGGCCGTCATCTCGACGCCCGCAGCAGTCGGAGCCGAGGCGCGGCCATGAGGAGGTGGAGCCCGGCGCGGATCGCAGTCACGATCCTCGTCACGATCGCGGTCTCGGTGCCCGCGGGCTGGCTGCTCTGGCTGGAGGCGCAGGCGGCGGGCCTCAGGTTCGAGCGGCCGGCGGCCCTCCTTCTCCTCGTGGCGGCGCCGTTCGCGCTGTTCACGGGGCTCTTCCTCGAGTGGCGACGGACGCCGCGGATCCGCTTCTCGCGCGGTATGGACCTCACCGTCCTCCCGGCGGGAGCGCTGGCGCGGCTCTGGGCGCTTCCGCACGTCGTGCGCTCCCTCGCGCTCGCGCTCGTCGCCGTCGCCCTGGCCCGGCCCCAGACGGTCAGCGGCAAGGAGGAGGCGGAGCTCGAGGGGATCGACATCGTGCTCGTGCTCGACCTCTCGAACTCGATGCGGGCCACGGACCTGCAGCCAAACAGACTGGTCGCGGCCAAGGCGGTGATCGACGACTTCATCCTGCGGCGGCAGACCGACCGCATCGGCGCCGTCGTGTTCGGGCGCGAGGCGTTCACGCTCTGCCCGCTGACGCTGGACTACTCGGCGTTGCGCGGGATGTTCGCCTCGCTGCAGCTCGGTGTCCTCGACGGTCGGGGCACGGCGATCGGCAACGGGATTGGCACCGCCATCAACCGGCTCAGGCGCTCGAACGCGAAGAGCAAGGTCGTGATCCTGCTCACGGACGGTGACAACAACAGCGGGAACATGTCGCCCGAGCAGGCCGCCGAGTTCGCGAAGACGCTGAGGATCAAGGTCTACTCGGTGCTCATGGGGATGCCCCCCGAGAACGCTCCCGCGCCGCGGACCGACATCTTCGGGCGCCCCGTTCCCGGCGACGAGCGCTATCCCGTGAGGCCGGAGCTGCTCCGGGAGGTCTCGCGCAAGACGGGAGGGCAGTTCTACCAGGTGGGCGACACGCGCGGCCTGCAGATGTCGTTTCACGCCATCCTGAACCAGCTCGACCGCTCGAAGATCGCGGATGCGGGCGTCCTCTACGGGGAGGTCTTCGGGCCGTTCGTCATCGGCGCCCTCGCGCTGCTCCTCCTGGAGATCCTCATGCGGCTGACGATCTGGAGGAAGTTCCCGTGAGGTTCCAGAGCCCCGAGGTCCTGTGGTTCCTGGTGGCGATCCCGGCGATCGCAAGCGGGCTCGTCGCCGGGTACTTCCGGCGCCGATCCACCGCGCGGCGATTCGGAGACGAGCGGCTGATCCGCAAGATGATCACCGGAAGGAGCCCATTCCTCAGGGCCCTGAAGGCTTCGTTCCTGCTCGCCGGGCTGGCGCTGACCATCGTCGCCCTGGCGCGGCCACAGTACGGCGGCTCGACGCGGCTGCTCCGCAAACGCGGGATCGACATCGTCGTCGCGCTCGACTTCTCGAAGTCCATGCTGGCGCGGGATGCACACCCGTCGCGGATCGAGCTCGCCAAGCGCGAGCTCACCACGATGCTCTCCGAGCTCGGCGGGGATCGCGTCGGCATGATCGCGTTCGCGGGCGAGACCATGCAGTACCCGCTGACGACCGACTACGAGGCGGCAGGCCTGTTCTTGCGCGATCTCGTGCCGAACGACATGCCGGTGGGCGGGACCGCGCTCGGCCAGGCGATCCGCGCGGCCGTCCGGCTGTTCGAGAACGACAGGACCTCGGCCCGCCGTACTCGCGTGATCGTCCTGATGACGGATGGGGAGGACCACGAGGGCAACCCCGTAGCTGCCGCGCAGGAGGCAGCAGAGGCGGGGATCCGAACCTACGTCCTGGGAATCGGGTCCGGGGCAGCCGAGCCGATCCCGCAGTACGCCGACGACGGGAGCTGGCTCGGATACATGCGGGACTCCAGCGGCGCGGTCGTGACGACCCAGCTCACGACCGACAACGAGGAGCAGCTCCGGGCGATCGCCCGGGTCTCCCGCGGCAAGTACCTCCGGGCCGCGAGGGGGCAGGTCGGCTTGCAGCAGATCCGCGAGGAGCTATCCCACCTCAAGCAACGCGAGCTCCGGGCCCGCAAGGTGACCATCTACGAAGAGAAGTACCAAGTCTTCCTTCTTCCCGCGCTCCTCCTGATCCTCGCGGACGCGGTGCTCGGAGAAGCGGTCAGGAGGAAGCGCTCGAAGGCGCTCGGGAGGCTCGGGAGATGAGGGTGCGCGCACGAGCGGAGCAGGAGGGAGCGAAGGTGGATTCACTCCGCCGTAGCGACCAAGCGCCGTCATCGCGCGAGAGCGGGGGGTGCGGGGGGGCGCAGCCCCACCGCGGAGATGGCGAGAAGTACCAAGTCTTCCTTCTTCCCGCGCTCCTCCTGATCCTCGCGGACGCGGTGCTCGGAGAAGCGGTCAGGAGGAAGCGCTCGAAGGCGCTCGGGAGGCTCAGGGGATGACGGTGCGAAGCCTTCGGTTTCTGTTCATGCTTGCCCTCCTGCCGGCGAACGCCTCCGCCTGGGAGCTCCTCAGAGCGGAGAACGACGACATCGAGGCCGGCAACGCCGCCTACCGTGCGGGCAGGTTGGCCGAAGCGCTGGCCGCATACGATCGGGCGGCCCGCGCGCTGCCGAGCGAGCCCGGAGTCCATCTGGACCGAGGGCTCGTTCTCATGGCACAGGCGGCGCAGGCCGAGGATGCGGAAACGCGCGAGCGCCTCGGCGCGGCGGCTCGACAGGCGTTGCTCCTGGCCACGACGCCGGGGCGCGATCGCCCGCTGCGAGGCACCGCCTACCACAACCTCGGAAACCTCGCGTTGTCCGATCGGAAATGGGACGCCGCAATCGACGCGTACCGGCGCAGCCTGCGGCTCCGACCCGGCAACACCGATACGCAATGGAATCTCGAGCTGGCGATGCGAATGAAGGAGCAAGAAGAGCAGCAGCAGCAAGAGCAGCAGCAGCAACAAGAGCAGCAACAGCAACAGCAAGAGCAGCAAGAGCAGCAGCAACAGCAGCAGCAACAGCAGCAAGGGCAAGGTCAGGATCAAGAGCGACAGCAGGATCCACAGCAGCAGCAGGACCAGCAGGAGCAGCAAGAGCAGCAGGAGCAGCAGCAGGACCAAGAGCAGCGGCAAGAGCAGCAAAGCGGCCAGGAGCCGCACGATGCCCCGGAGACGGATCAGCCGGCGGAGGCGCGGCAACGGCAGGACATCGAGGCCTTGCTGGACGCCCTGCAGCAAGGGGAGCAGAACCTCGAGCGGGAGCGGGCCCGTGCTCGCGCGCGGGCCATCCGCCGCAACGTCGAGAAGGACTGGTGATGACTCGCGGATCGGTTTCTCTCGCGGTAGGGCTCGCGTTCCTGGGTCTCGGGGCGGTGGCCAGAGCCCAGGCTCCGGAGATCGAGATGACCGCGGACCGCACGACCGTGGGTCTGTCCGACCGATTCCAGCTCCAGGTCAGGGTCGCCACGAGGGGCGGGGTTGCAGCCGAGCACATCCAGCTTCCCGCGCTCGACGCCTTCGTGGTCGAGGGGCGGTCGGTCTCGCGCCCGATGCAGTTCTCGTTCGGCTTCGGGCAGGGCCCGGTCGTCCAGCAGACGACCGTCTACACCTTCGACCTGCGACCCCGTCAGGTTGGCTCTTTCACCCTTCCAGCCGTCGAGGCTCGAGTCGGGGGGATCACCTACCGCGGCCAGCCCCTCACGATCACCGTCACGCAAGGGGGGGGCGGGCTTCAGCCAGCTCCCCTCGTTCCGGGGCGACCGTTCGATCCATGGGGCCGCAATCCGCTCACTCCGCTCATCCCCATCCAGCCGCTCGACCAGCAGCCGCAACACCCGGGTCCGACGGGAGGGCCGCCGCCCGAAGGGCTCAGCGGCGCCCAGTACGACGACGAGCTCTTCGTCAGGGCCGTCCTCGACAAGGAGCGCGCGTTCATCGGCGAGCAGGTGACCCTCACGGTCTACCTCTACACGCGGGTCGGTATCCGCGACCTGGATGTCCCCCAGGAGCCGGGAACAGAAGGCTTCTGGGTCGAGGACCTTTTGGGCCCGGTCCGGCGCCTCGACTTCCAGGACCAGTACGTGGGCTCGACGCGCTTCGAGGTCGCGGTCGTCAGGAAGATGGCGCTGTTTCCGATCCGCGCGGGCGAGCTGACGATCTCGCCGATGGAGGTCCTGGCGACGAGCTCGGTCGGCGGTTTCTTCGGAAGCGGTCAGCTTCGGCGATCCGGCGTGCCGGTCTCGGTCGACGTGCTACCCCTGCCGGCCGAGGGGCAGCCGCCACGGTTCGAGGCGTCGAACGTCGGCCGCTACGAGCTCGACGCGAGGGTCGACCGGAATCAGGTGAATGCGGGCGAGGCCGTGACCCTGACGGTGACCGTGAGCGGGGAGGGGAACCTCCGCAATCTCCGCCTCCCTGCGCTCGCGTCGTCGCGCATGGTCCGCGTCTACGACCCCCAGGTCCGCGACACCATCGCGCCGCACGGCGACACCATCGCCGGCCAGCGAGTCTACGAGTACTTGATGATGCCCGGCGAGGCCGGCCGGATCGAGCTGCCGAGGCCGGCGCTGTCGTTCTTCGATCCGACGCGACGGACCTACCGCACACGGACCGCGCCGGCGATCACGATCCTCGTGACCGGGACTCCCGCCGTCGCCGCCGAGAGCCCCACGCGGGCTGACTCGGAGGCGCAGCTCCGGCCGATCCGCCTGCAGAGCGAGCTCGGGAGGAGATCGTCCCGTCTGTACGAGACGCCCTGGTTCGCCGCGGCGGTCGCGGTTCCGCCTCTGGCGCTCCTCGGGCTCGTAGCGGGCACGGCCCTCAGGGACCGGCGGCGCGGCGCGCGGGAGCGCGCGAGACCTCGACGGGCTCATGCGACGGCGCTTCGGGTGCTCAGGGACGCGGCGAGCCGGCGAAGGGCCGGCGACGCGACCGCCTTCTTCGCCGGCGTCTCGCGGACGCTCACGACGTACCTCGAGGAGAGGCTGTCACGCCCCATCGGAGGAATGACGATGGAGGCGCTGCGCCAGCACCTCGAGTCACGCGGCTACCCCGAGAATCTCGTCGAGGAGTTGATCCGGGAGCTCGAGAACTGCGACTTCGCCCGCTTCACCCCCGAGGGGACTCGGGCCCGCGAGATGTCCGAGTGCCTCGATCGCGCGAGGCGCCTGCTCGCGACGCTCGACCGCGTGACGCCCTCCGCGGAGCCAGGACCTTGAGCCGCGCGGCCCGGGGTCCCCAGCGAGCGAAGCTCGTCTGGGGTGGGGTCCTTTTGTTCTCGCTCCTTGCGCTCGGGCAGCCGGCCGAGGCAGACACGCTCCAGGACCAGTTCCTTCGAGCGAGCCAGGCCTTCTACTCACACGACGTCGAACGCGCGATTCAGGGCTACCGAGAGCTCGTCGAGAGCGGCGTCGACGATCCCGACGTCTCGTACGACCTCGGCACCGCATACGCTCGCCTCGGTCGTCATGGCCGCGCGATCCAGTTCTACGAGAGGGCGCTGCGCCAGCGGCCGGACGACGAGGATGTGCGACACAACCTGCGGCTCGTTCGTTCCCAGCTAGCGCGCAAGCTCGTCGCGAGCCACCTCGAGGCGAGCGTCGAGGAGCGCCCGCCCTTCTTCAGGGCGCTTGCGGACGGCCTGACCTCCGACGCGGTCGCCGTCACGTTCCTGTTCTCGTACCTGGCCTTCTTCTCGCTCGTCTTTGCAAGGCGCATGGCGCACCAGGAGGTCTCGCGGCTAGCGGTCGGGATCGCCCTGGCCGTCATGGCGCTCATGACCGTCGCGTCCGGCGCGCTCTTCGCCACGAAGGTGTGGACCGACCATGGCGCGCACGAGGCGATCATCGTGGCCGAGGAGGCGCACGGCTCGACCGGCCCGGGGGCGGACTTCGAGGAGTCGTTCTCGCTCGTAGAGGGCACGCGCGTTCGCGTCCTGGGCCGGGAGGGAACGTGGGTCCTGGTGCGAGGGCCCGAGGGGCGAGAGGGCTGGTTGCCCCGCAAGGATGTCGGGAGCATTTGAAGACGGCTCCGGGTGCGATACGCTCCGGTTCCAATCATGACCTCCCGGATTCTCCTGTACGGTGTGGGCGCGATCGGTCAGGCGGTCGCCCAGGCGGCTGCAACCCGGCGCGACGTCTCCGTGACGGCCGCGGTCGACCCCGGGCTCGCCGGTCGCGACCTCGGCGCCGTGTCGGGCGCCTGGACCGGAGTACGAATCTGCGCTTCGCTGGGTGAGGCGCTGGCACGCGCCGGCGCCGATTGCGCCATTCACGCGACCGGCTCCCGCCTCGCCCAGATCGCGCCGCAGCTCATCGAGATAGCCGACGCGGGCCTGTCGGTGGTCTCGTCGTGCGAGGAGCTCTGCGTCCCCTCGGCGGTCGATCCCGCGCTCGCCCGGCAGCTCGACGCAAGGGCCGTGGAGAAGGGCGTCGCCATCATAGCGGCGGGCGTCAACCCCGGACTCGTGATGGAGGCGCTCCCGGTCCTCGCGGCGACGGCCTGCGTGCGCGTCGACTCGATCCGCGTCGAGCGCGTGGTCGACCTGGCGCGCCGCCGACCCCAGCTCCAGCGCAAGCTGGGAGTCGGAATGGACCCGGCGGCTTTCCGCACGCTGGCTGCCAATCATTCCGGCGGCCGGGACCTCGGCCACGTGGGCCTCTCGCAGTCCATGGAGGCGATCGCCCGAGCGCTCGACCTCGAGCTCGACACCGAGCAGAGAGGGATCGAGCCGATCGTCCGCGACGGCGCCGTCGTGGGCGCCGAGGAGATCCGGAGGGCGCACTGCGAGGGGACCGTGATCGAGCTCGTCCTGCGGATGGAGATGAGCCCTCGCGAGGAGTTCGACGAGGTGAGGATCGAGGGCGACCCCCCGATCCGCGTGACCGTCCCCGGCGGCATCCACGGCGACCGCGCCACCGTCGGCAGGCTCCTCAACGCGGTGCGCTACGCGCGCAAGGTCCAGGGGCTCAATCCGGGCACCTTGTGGTGATAGGAGGACGTCTCCGCCAGAGCGTTCCGCTCGCGCCCCTCACCACGCTCGGAATCGGCGGGCCGGCTCGGCTCTTCTTCGAGGCCACCAGCGAGGAGGACGTCGCTCGGGCGACTGCTCATGCCGACCAGGCGAAGCTGGAGCTTCTCGTCCTCGGAGGCGGATCCAACCTGCTCGTCGCCGACCGCGGGTTCGATGGGTTGGCGCTGCAAGTTTCGATCGCGGGCGTCACCAGCGAACCGCTCGATGGCGACCGCGTTCTCGTGACCGCCGGAGCGGGTGAGAGCTGGGACGGTCTCGTCGAATGGGCGGTCGCGCGTGACCTCGAGGGGCTCGAATGTCTGTCGGGCATTCCCGGCCGCGTCGGGGCGACTCCGATCCAGAACGTCGGGGCCTACGGGCAGGAGGTGTCACGCACGATCGTGTCGGTGCGTGCCTGGGATCGGATCGCGAATCGCGCCGTCGAGCTCGGTCGAGACGACTGCGGGTTCGCCTATCGTACGAGCTGCTTCAAGATCGACGCCTCGCGCCGCCACGTCATCGTGGCCGTGACCTTCGAGGTGAGGAGCGGTGGCGAGCCCTGCGTCCGGTATCCCGAGCTCGTCCGGGCGCTGGCCGAGCGGGGAGCGACCCGGCCCGGTCTGAAGACCGTCCGCGAGACCGTTCTCGCCCTCAGAAGGTCGAAGTCGATGGTGATCGATCCCGCGGACCCCGACTCGAGGAGCGCGGGATCCTTCTTCCTGAACCCCATCCTCGACTCCGACTCGGCCGCGTGCGCGACGCAGAGCGGGCGGTCCGCGGGAATCCTCGGACCGGACGAGGCGCCGCCGTGCTTCGACGCGGGACATGGCAAGGTGAAGCTTCCCGCGGCCTGGTTGATCGAGCGCTCGGGGCTGAGCAAGGGACAGGCGCTCGGTCGCGCCGGCATCTCCAGGAACCACCCGCTGTCGCTGGTGAACCGTGGGGGTGCCACGGCCGGGGAGATGCTCGATCTGGCCCGGCTCGTCCGCGCAAGGGTCCGGGAGGTCTTCGGTGTGACCCTCGAGGTAGAGCCGACTCTCGTTGGGTTCGAGCCAGGAGCTTTCTGACGATTTGTTGACCGGGCTCGACGATTCGCGCTTGTTGGACGGAGCGGCTCCGAGGTCAAGCCGTGGCAGCCGGTGACCGAATAGAAGAATGGAGACTGGCGCAGATGGCAGCAAGTGAATGGCTCGAGTGGCTCCTGGAAAACCGTAGCCGTTACCTGATCCTCCTGGACGAGACCGGGAGCCTGGCGGTCGCCGCCCACACTCTGGCGAAGGCCCGGTGCCAGGTGTCGGCCATCTCGACCGACGTGCCGAACGCGCGCGAGGTCCACGCCGCCGCCAGCGAGATCGCCGGGCGCACGGGACGCACGGTCCCGCTGCCCTCGCCAGGCGTCCTGGCCTCGGAGTGCCGGGCCCTCGGGCTCGCGATGATCTAGAATCTCCGGCGCGAACCCGAACGCCGTCTCGATGGAAATCGCCAGGATCCGCTGCCCGACCGCTTCTCCGGGCCGCTCGGCCGCCGCCAGGATCTCGCTGTGCCTCTTCGCCGTGCTCGCCGCGAGCTGCTCGGCTCCAGAGGCGGCGGCGCCTGCGCCACGGCCCACGAAGCGAAGGCCGGCCCCCGCGCCCAGCAAGGGTCCTGGCTCGATCGATGGGATCGTGCGCTTCGAGGGACAACCTCCGCCGCCCCTGGCGGTCAAGCTCACCGGGCCGCGCGCCAACGAATGTCGGGCCGCAGAGGCCGCCTACGAGGTCTCGGTGGCGCGAGCAGCCGAGGGCGGCATGGCGGACGTCTTCGTCATGGTCGAAGGCGCCGCGGCGTCGAGCCAGGCTCCGCAACGAACGCGCGACGCGGTGATCGAGGGTTGCGTGCTGCATCCCTACGTCAACGATGCGACAGCGGGCGACACGCTCAGGATCCGCAACGCCGATTCCCACGCGTACTTCTGCGGGCTGGGTGACGGCGACAAGCCCGCGACCGCGAAGCAGCGCCTGCTGGCCGGTCAGACGGCCGAGTTCCGTCTCGATCGTCCCGGCGGCCGCCGGATCGACTGCTCGCTGGGTCACCCGTGGCTGGTCGGGCATCTGCTCGTCTCGCGACACCCGTATCACGCCGTTACGGACGCCCGCGGACGCTTCCGGATCGAAGGCGTTCCTTCGGGCGGCTACCGTGTTCAGGCGTGGCATCCGACGCAGAGGAAGATGTTCACGGACGTCCGGGTCGTCGCCGGCCGCACCGCGCGGATCGACCTCGTCTACCGCGCGATTGGCGAGCCTCCCGACGGAGGCGCCGCCGGCGAGCCGCCCGTCGCGGTCGCGGCTCCGGACGGCGGGGACAACCAGCCCGACGCCGCAGCGGACGCGGGTGTCGGCGCGGTCGCGTCGTCGACCTCGGAGGCGAGCGGATCGGAGCCCGAAGAGGCGGCGGCGGTCCCGGACGCCGGGCAGGGCGCTCGCGCCGTCAGGGACGAGCGCCCACCGCGCGAGCGTGCGCTCGACGCGATCGCGAGGGCACGCGCCGCGCTGCGGGCGGGCCGGCACGCCGAGGCGCTCGAGCTCTTCAGCGAGGCCAACCACCTCGTTCCGACGATCCCCGCCGCGTACCGCGGTCTGGGCGACGCCAACATGGCCCTTCGCAACACCAAGGCGGCCATCCGCGCCTATCGCACGTATCTCGTGGCGAACCCGACAGCGCTGGACGCCGCGGCGGTCAGGGCGCGATTGCGCTCACTTGGCGCGCAGTAGACGCGTTACGCGTCCTCCCCGAGCGTTGCGCCAGGGGCGGATCGGCCGACTTCTTGCACCTTCGAGGCGGCGGAGGTGGGAGGAGTGCAGCCAAACGAGCAAGCGGATCACGATGGCTGCAGGGAGGGCTCGATCGCCAAGCTGCGAGAGTGCCTCGAGGCCGAGCTCGCGGCGGCGGAGAGCTACGAGATCGCGCTCCGACGAACTCGGGACGTGGAGCTGGCGAGCCTGCTCCGCATGATGCACGACAGCCACGAGCGGCGGGCCATCATGGTCTGGAGCGAGCTCGTCGCGGCCGGCGGGGATCCACCGCGGAGCGTGCGGGCCTGGGACGCGGTCGGGAGTGTGGAGCGCTCGGGAACGAATCTCCTGGCTGCTCGCGAGGCCGTTACCGCGCTGGTCGAAGGTGAGGACCGGAGCACGAGGCTCTACTCGGAGAACCTCGAGCGATGCGAGCCCAGGGTGCGCGAGCTCATCCGACGTCAGCTCCTGCCCGAGCAGTTCGACACACTACAAGCGTGTGCTTCGCTGCGCAGCCTCCTGGGTCCATGAGGCGCCTGAGGACGATCACGCGGATCGCCAGCGTGCTGCCTGCGGCCCTGAGGCCGCTCACGGCCCCCGTCGTCGATTCGCGCGGTCCGCGCAGGCAGGTGCTCGGACGCGTCGAAGGTGCGATCGTGGACGAGCACGGCAGCGTGACCTTCTTCGTCGTCCGGGTCCACGAGACGGGACGAGCTTCGCGAAAGCGAGTGCTCGTCCCCTTGCCGGTCGTCTGGAGCCTGGAGAGAGGACGGAATCCGGCGATCGTCATCGGCTGGTCGCACAGCGAGCTTCGGACGCAGCCCGACTTCACGGGCGACGCGGAGATTCCCGGCGAGGCGAGGAGAGCCGGCGGGCTCCGGTTGGCTGACGCTTCGTGCGAGATCGCCGACGCGGACGTCCTTCGCGGTGCCATTCGCTGGGGCGCGATCGCGGCCGCCGCAGGAGCGCTGGTCGGCTGGGTCTTCTGGGGCGGTCCGGCCGCGGCCCTCACCTCGCTCTGCGCGGGCGTCCTCGCCGCATCCGCGGGCGCCCTCGGGGCGGCGCTGAAGAACAGACCGGGCATGGACAGGCAGGGCGCCGCACCATGGCTCCGCGCGCTCGAGGGCGAGTTGCGCAAGACCGCGCCGTTCGAGGAGGGCATCTTGCGCGAACGCTGACGGCCTGTCGCCGGCGCGAGCGTGATGGCCGAGCTGTGGCGCCGATGTCGCCGTGGGGCAGAACGCCCCGCGCGGCGCCGCCTGCCGGCCGTCGCTTGACACCGGATCCCGCCGCACGCGAACGTCACGGCATGTCCAGCCTGACGGCTGCGGTCCGGTCATCCTTTTTCACCGCACCTGCGTTCTCGCTCCTGCTCGCTCTCGCATGCGGGCACCCGGAGACCCGGCGCGAGAGCGAGCGCCCGATGCCCGAGGCCGGGCCCGGGTCGGCCAAGGTCGTTCGCCAGCTTCCTGCGAGGCCCGCGGGCAGCGTGTCGCACGCGCGGGTCGTGGTGGTCGGCGGGGGCCTCGCGGGCCTGGTCACGGCGTACGAGCTCGAGAAGTCGGGAATCGAGACGCATGTCCTCGAGGCGACGGACGTCTGGGGAGGCCGGGTGACGACCGCGTACTACGCGCCGGACCTTCACGCCGAGTTCGGGATGCAGGAGGTCTGGGCGACGAACCCGCTGCTCGAGGTCGCCCGCGAGCTCCACGTCCCGATCGAAGGCGAGGCCGAGCCGGCCTTCTCCAGCATCATCCTCGACGGCCGCGTCGTGCCCTTCCTGCAAGACACGCCCGACGAGTACTTCGCGTCGTTCCTCCGGCCGGACGAGAGGCAGGCGCTTCGCGACTGGCTCGGGAACGCCGAGCGACTTCACCACCTCGCGAAGACGGCAGGTTTGCGCGACGGCTACGTGCGCGATCTCGAGGGCATCTCCTTCAAGACCTGGATCGACCAGTCGGGCGTCCCACCGCGCGTCGCCGAGTTCCTGCGTCTCACCATCGAGTGCGAGCTCGCCGCGGACTGGGAGCAGTTCAGCGCGCTCATCGGACTGCTCGAATTCGAGGTGTTCTTCGGCGACGGCGCGCCGAACTATCACGTGCAGGGGGGCAACCAGCGAGTCATCGATGCGCTCGTCGGCGCGATCCGTGGCGAAAAGACCCTCGGCGCGACGGTGACGCAGGCCCTGCGGACCCGGGGCTCCGACGGCGCGACCCGGGTGCGCGTGCAATACGTCAAGGACCACGTGCTGAGCTCGGTCGAGGGCGAGCGCGTCGTGCTCGCCGTTCCCTTCGTGCGCCTGCACCAGATCCTGACGGAGCCTCCGCTGTCCGAGGAGAAGTGGCAGGCGATCCGCACGTTGATGCGCGGTCAGTACACCGTCGTCCACTTCCTCGTCGACAAGCAGATCGACTCGCTATGGGGCGGAGACGGAGGCAACCCCTTCCCGGTCCTGTCGCGCGGGCCCCTCGGTGTGATCTACGGCATCAACGAGACGACGCCGGACTCGCAGCCCCTGCAGGTCTTCAGCCTCCTCGTGTACGGGATGGCGGCGAACGCCTGGCACATGGCGCCGCGCGAGCAGAAGGTGCGCGAGGCGCTCGCCGAGCTCGACCGGCTGTGGCCCGGCTTCTCTGGCCACGTGCGCGAGACCCACGCCTACTCCCATCACCCCGCCGCGATTCCCATCTGGCCGCCCGGTCGCTCGCCGATCGACGAAGGGGGAGATGCGCTTCGCGCTCCCGAGATGGGGCTCTGGCTCGCCGGAGACTACACGCTCAACGCTCACTCCGAAGGAGCGGTTCGCAGCGGGCTGCGCGTTGCGCGGGAGATTGCTCGAGATCTGGCGCCGTCGGGCCGCTGATCAGTCGTCCTCGATCACCAGGCCCTGCGGCGTCCGGGGATCGGGCTGACCGATGGGAGCCTGAGGCCGCTGGGGGTGGTGCCGCGGCCTCTGGCGCCGGACGATCGGGGCAGCGGGGGGCGGGGTCGGGACCGGCTCGGGGAGCTGGATGATCGGAATCTGAGTGGGAGTGGGGGGCATGGGTGCGACATTCGGCGCATTCTGGACCGGTGTCGCATTCGGGTTCACGCAGATGCGGAGGCCGCCATCGGGCCCGACGCACTGGAGCTGGGCGGGTCGAGGCTGGACCACGTTTCGATTGCGCATGAAATCCCAGACCGCCGACTGGGTGGACCCGTCGGCCCTGGCCGAGCTCCTGCCGCGCATCATGTCCGCGAGACCACTGTCGAATTGACCGACGTCGAAGCGGGCTCCCGCGCTCGGGGAGGACCGGTCGGGCCGGATGCAGTAGACTCCCACGGTGTTGGTGACCGACTGCCCAGGCCCCACCGCGAGGTTGAGGGGGCCGGAGAAGGTCAGATCCTGCTCGGACTGGTTGCGGTTTTCGAGGACCATCCCCGGAAGCCCGGTGATCGTGACCGGGTCCTCGCCCCGGTTACGGAGGGTCACGGTGACCTCGTGGTAACCGCCGGGAGAGACGAGGTCCACGGAGACGTTGGCGTCGCGGGCGCGATCCAGAGGAACCGAGCGGGCTTGCGCGACTCCCGCGAACCCGAGAACCCCGACGGCGACGATGGCGGAGCGAAGAAGCATCGTGGAACTCTCCTTCCGTGCAGACGTCAGCAGGTTATACGTTTGTGGCGCCCGGATGTTCTTCGGTAACATCCGGCGAGAATAGCGATGTCGTCCTCCCAGGTCGGGCGGTACCAGATTCTCCGCAAGCTCGCCACCGGGGGCATGGCGGAGATCTTCCTGGCGCGCCAAGAGGGCATGGAGGGCGTCGAGCGAACGGTCGTCATCAAGCGCATCCTGCAGCACCGAGCAAGAGACGCCGAGTTCGTCACGATGTTCCTCGACGAGGCCCGGATCGTGGCGACGCTCGTTCATCCGAACATCGCCCAGATCTACGAGCTCGGGAAGGAAGACGACTGCTTCTTCCTGGTGATGGAGTACGTGCGGGGACCCGATCTCGGGAAGCTCCTCGACACGATCTACGAGAGCGGCGGCCGCGGCCTGCCCCTCCGGATCGCCCTTCCGATCCTCATCGGCGTCTGCGAGGCGCTTCACTACATCCACGAGAAGAGGGATGAGCATGGCACACCTCTCGGGATCGTCCACCGCGACATCAACCCGCAGAACGTGGTGGTCTCGTACGAAGGCGCGGTCAAGCTGATCGACTTCGGGATCGCCAAGGCAAAGACCAAGGTCTACGAGACCCGCACCGGCGTCATCAAGGGCACGTACGGCTACATGGCGCCGGAGCAGCTCACGCGGAAAGCGCCGATCGATCGCCGCTCCGACGTGTTCGCGCTCGGAGTCCTGCTCTACGAGGCCGTGCTGGGCGTGCATCCCTTCGAGGCGAGCGACGAGGTCTCGCTGCTCGGCCACATCGTTCGCGGCGACTTCCGGCGCCCGCGCGCCGTTCGGGCCGACTTTCCGGAAGAGCTCGAGCGCGTCGTGCTCGGGTGCCTCGCGCCGAGGCCCGAGCAACGCATCCCCGACGCGAGGACCGTGCAGCTCCACCTCGAGGAGTTCATGGCGGCGAACCACCTCGTCGTCAGCATGGCGCGGCTCGGCGACTTCGTCCGCGACGTCGTGCCCGAGCCCGTTCCCACCGAATCGGCCCGGGCGCCGTCCGCGGGCAGGCGCATCGTCGTGGACGGTCCGACCCCTCCGAACCTGCAGTTCCCGGTCCCGGAGGACTCGGTCGTCGCGGCGCTGGCCGGCGAGAGCAGGCCGCAGCCGAGGGCGGAGGACGACGACGACTTCGGCGTTCCTGTCTTCCCATCGTACGAGGAGGACTCGACGGGTTTCGTCGACTCGCCGGAGCCCGCGAGCGGCGCGGGGGCGACGGCTCAGGGTTACGCCCTGACCCCGTCGCCGGCGCCGTTGCCGATGGCCCCCCTGCCAGGAGCGGTCCTGGCCGCGCCCCTCGTCGTCGATGGCCTCACGCAATCGACCACCCAGCGCACGGAGGAGTCCTCCGTATCCGTTCTCACGGTGCTCGGGAAGAAGCAACGCGGCTCTTCGTCGGGCTCGATCGACGTCCCGCCGCCCTCGAACCTGGGGCGGCTCGGGCCGACGATGGAGACTCGCATCCCGCGATTCTGGCGCTCGCCCACGGCGCGAGGCATCGCGCTCGTCGCCCTGGCCGCCGCCGGCGGAGCTCTGCTCGCGGCCCTCGGCGTGGCCGTGGTGACGAACGACGGGCAGTCTGCGGCGGTCGCCCAGCCCGCCCCCGCCGAGCCCTTGGCCCCTGTCGCTCCGCCGCAAGGCTCGGTCCTCGCGAAGTCGCCACCGCCGCCACTGCCCGTCTTTCCCAGCATCTCGATTGCCCCCGCCGCTCTGCCGCTCGTGGTCGATCCTCCGCTCCCACCGCCGCCGGCGCCCGCGCTGCCCGAGCGCAAGACCCTCCTCATCCAGTCGACCCCGCCAGGAGCGACGATATGGATCGACGGCGCGCTGCAGGAGGCGGTGACGCCGGCGACCATCGAGCTTCCCGAGGACGTGGCGGACTTCGTGACCGTTCGCGTTCACAAGACGAACTACCAGGCGATGGAGCGCGAGGTCGAGGTGATCACGGGGACGTCGGTCTTCGAGCTGCAGCGGGCCATCTCCCGCAGGAGGCACCGCGCCCGCCGGCCGCACGGAAGGTAGGTGGGCCTTCTCGAAGCTTGACGACTGCCTGCCTTTCGTGGAAATGGGCGGTCATGCGCGAGCTCGTGTTGTGCCTGGTCTCTGGCGGCCTGGTCGCCTGCGCGTCCACCAGCGCGACGGGTCGTCTCCCCGCCCGCCTCGTGGATGCGACGGGAGGCGCCGTTCCCGGTCGCCCGGTCGTCCTTCGGTCGACCGACGGCGTCCACTTCGCCGAAACCGAGGTCTCGGTGGAGATGGACAGCGTGCCGAGTGCCGTGAGGGCGCTGCGCGGTTCGGGCTGCCCGAACCGCGACGGGAGCGTCCGCTACTCGCGGCTCGAGGTCGACGGCGCCGACGCCTACGCGGTCTACGTCGGCGAGGGGCCGCGGTTCTGCGCCGTCACCGCGAGACGGAGCGGAATGGTCGTGCGAGTCGACGAAGCGATCGATCCCGCGTCGCTCCCCGCGGCGGCGGCCCGCACCGTCGAGGGGATCTTCCACGACGACTATACGGTCACCGACGCCTTCAAGCGCACCGCGGGCGGGAGCGCGACCCTCGAGGTGCACGTCCGCAAGTCGGGTCAGGAGTACGTCCTGGTCCTGGCGCCTTCCGGCACGCTTCAGCTCAGGATGAGGCGCTACCCCGCGATCCTCGACGTGCCCGATCGGTAGAGCCGGTCAGAAGTTGAAGCAGGGACCGTCGCGGTCCTTCGCCACGCCCTCGCAATCGATGTGGCACTGGTTCACGTAGGTGACGCCGTCTTCGCCACACACGGGGTTCAGACCGTCGTTCATGCATTGCTCGAAGCAGTCGACCTCGGCCTGGCAGGCTCCGGTCGAGGCGAGGTTCGCGCCCGCGCAGGTCATGAGGCAGAGGTTGTCGTAGGTGCGACCGTCGTCTCCGCAGACCTGCGAAAAGCCCTGGTCGGCGCACTCTTCGGTGCAGGTCGGATCCCCGCCGTCGATCCCCGGGGACGGTCCCGCGTCGGCGCCCGCGTCCGCGTCGTCCTGGGCAGGGCCGATGTAGAAGATGGCCGTGTCCTCGAGGTCGGGCCGTCCGCCCGCCGGCCTCAGGACGACGGAGACGAGGTGTGGTCCCGGTGCCAGCCCCGCGCGCGGGACCTCGACGCCCCCCATCGTTCCCGCCTCGTACGGCCGGGACTGCTCGACGAGGACGGGCTCTTCGCCAGGCAGATCGTCCGACACGACCCGCACCGAGCCGCTTCGGGTCGCGCGGTACAGGATCGTGACCCCACTGCCCTCGGGCGGCAGCGATCGAGGCTCGACCGACAAGACTTCGAGCGTCGCCGGCTCGACACCGCCTCCCCCGCAGGACGCGACCCAGCCCACGAACGCGCACGCGAGCGCCCAGCGCACGCGTCGAAGGTACCGCGGGGAGCCAGCAGGCTGCAATCCATGTCATGGGCGCGGGGTCGCCGGGCCCGCCGTCCTTGACGACCGGTTCTTCGAGCGACGCCGGTAGACGTCGTGGTCGTAGGTCAACCCGGCGGGGCGCGGCCAGCCGGCCCGTCTCGAGACCGAGGTCGCCGGAGGGGGAGCGGCGCGGTCGGTCGGCGGCGCGGTCGGTCGGTCGGCCCCCGGCTCGGTTGCCGTCGATTCGACCAAAGGCGAGTCGGGCGCGCGCTCACGAGCGCTCTTGCGGCGACCCGGGTCGGAGCTCGAATCCGCCGCCGGGGCGCCCTGCGCTGTCGCCCGCTCCGGGTCGGTGCGCGTCGCTCGAACCAGAAGCCAGGCCGCGGTCACGGCGACGAGGACGAGCGCGAGCGCGACGAAGCGGCGCTTTCCATTCCATCGGGCAGGCGCCGGCGTCCACGAGGGCTCCTCCGCGGCGGGCGCGAGGCCGGGCGAAGGGCTGGCCGTCACCGTCCCGGCCTCCGGCTCGCCGCGCCCGAGGAGGCGGCGCACCCTGCCGAGCTGATCCTGCCGGAACGGCGCGAGCGCGGCGCGGAGCGGCTCGAGGACCTCTTCGATCTTGGCCGGGTGGTGCTGGCGCAAGGCGCTCTCGAGCTCGGCGGCGCTGGCGAACCGCCTGGCCGGGTCCCGCTCGATCGCACGGTGGACGACCGCGGACACCTTGGCCGGGATCTCCGGTCGGATCTGCAGGAGCGGCGGAACCTCGTCCATCAGGACGGCCGCGGCGGTGTCGGCGTCGGTCGGGCGTCTGAAGAGCCGGCGTCTCGCGAGGACCTCCCAGAGAACCACGCCGAGGGACCACACGTCCGTTTGCGGCGTGGCCGCTCCGGTCGTGAATCGCTCGGGGGCGATGTACGCGAGCGTCCCCTTGATCATGCCGGCCGTGGTCATGACGGCGCAGTCGCTCGCTCGCGCGATACCGAAGTCCACCAGACGGACTCGCCCGTCGAGCCCGATCTGCACGTTCGACGACGAGACGTCGCGGTGCACGATGTGGAGCGGATGGCCGAGCGCGTCGGTCAGGTTGTGCGCATGGTCGAGCGCGGCCGCCGCCTCGGCACCGATGTACGCGACCAGCTCGGCCCCGGGATCGATCAGGTGGCCGTTTCGGAGCGCGCTCACCGGCAGGCCCGGCGCGTACTCCATCGCGATCGCGAGGTGCCCGTTGGACTCGACGAGGTCGAACGTCTGCACGATGTTCGGATGGTGCAGGCGCGCCGCAATGAGCGCCTCGTCGCCGAACATCCTGACGAAGGTCGGATCCCTTCTGAGGTGCGGATGGATCACCTTGAGGGCGACGTGCTTGTGAAACGTACCCGGCCCTTCGAGCTCGGCGAGGTAGACCGAGGCCATCCCTCCGTCTGCGATGTGACCGAGTATTCGGTAGCGGCCAAGCATCTCGCCGTGCCGCAACGGACCCGTGACGTGAGCATTCCTCGGGACCGACAACCCAGGGAAGTATGATTACTCGTCGCCGCCTCGCAAGCGGTAGCGCGCGATGAGCCGCGTGAGGAACTGTCGGGAAACGCCCGCATCCTGCGCCGCGCGTGTGACGTTACCGTTGCAGCGGCCGAGGACCTCGATGACGTACGCTCGCTCGAAGCTTTCCATCGCTCTGCGGCGCGCCTCCGGCAGCGGATGCGCCGAAAGCTGCGTGACGTCGCCGGTGGACGCGAGCGGGACCTCCTTCTCGAAGGGCAGCGACTCGGGCATCGCGATCAACCGCTCGACGACGTTGCGCAGCTCGCGCACGTTGCCGGGCCACGAATGCGCGGTGAGGAGCTCCAGCGTGCCGTAGGGCAGTGCAGGAGCGGGACGACCGGGCGACATCCGCTCCAGCAGGCTCTCGACCAGCATCGGGATGTCCTCGCGGCGCTCTCGCAAGGGCGGCATTCGAACGCGGACCACGGCGAGTCGGTACAGGAGGTCCTCGCGGAACCTGCCTGCCCGCGTCTCGGCCTCGATGCTCCGGTTCGTCGCCGCGATCACCCGCACGTCCACTTGCTGCGTCTTCGATGCGCCGATCCGCCGCACCTCTCGGCGTTCCAGGACACGGAGCAGCTTCGGCTGGAGCTGCAGGTCGAGCTCTCCGATCTCGTCGAGGAAGATCGTTCCGCCGTCGGCCTCCTCGAAGAGGCCCGCCCGCGCGGTCACGGCGCCCGTGAACGCGCCGCGCTCGTTCCCGAACAGCTCTGCCTCGAGCAGGGTGGGCGGCGCTGCGCCGCAATCGAAGACGACGAAGGGACCAGCGCTGCGGCGGCTCGCGGCGTGAACGGACTCCGCCGCGAGCTCCTTTCCCGTTCCGGTCTCGCCCTCGATGAGCAGCGTGCTGTCGGTGCCCGCGAGGCGCTCGAGCGTGGCGTACAGCTCGCGCATCTTCACGCTCGCTCCCACGAGCGACCCGAAGTGGTCGCGAGCCGAGAGCTGAACCTCGCGCCGCTCCTTCGAGGGGATGACCTTGATCTCCGTCGCTCCGAGCCGGATCAGCATCCCGGGCGCGAGGACGGCGTCGTAGACCCGGTAGCGGTCGATCACGATTCCGTTGGTCGATCCGAGATCGCGGATCCTGAAGCCGTGCGGCATCCCCAGATCGACGGCCGCGTGGTGGGCGCTGACGGTCGGGTCCGAGAGCTGCAGGTCGTTGTCCTCGTGGGTCCCGATGTGGCACGGCAAGGCCTCGATCGTCAGCTCCTTGCCCTTGTCGGGGCCGGCGACGACCTTGAGCCGGGCCTTCTCCAGGACGAGCTTCTGAGCTCCCGACTCACCCGCCACCACGGCGGTGGCCATCCGACCGAAGGACTCCGTCATGGCGACTCCGAGAGCACGAACATCATACCCCTCGTCTGACCAGCCTCTATCACGACCTGCCTGGCGGGAGAGTACCTCGCCGCCGTCACGAAGTAGACCTTCACCGAATGAGGCCCCGCGCTCACAGGCAGCCTCGCCGGGGTCTCGTTCGCCATGATCCGTCCGTCCACGTAGACCTTGCCCCAGGGAGTGGCGTTGACGTTGATGAACCCTCCAGCCGCCGGCGGTCGGCCCGGCGGAGGTTCGGGGCGCTCGACGCCGGTTCGACGCACCCGCGGCTCGTCGGGTCCCCTCGCCGGAGCCTTCGTCGGGGCGCCTGGCGGCTCGGCGCCCTCGACAGCGACCGGCGCCGAGGAGGGCGGCGGTGCGCCGGGCACCGCGCCCGGACGAGGAGCGGCATCCTGGGCGCGCGGCGGGTCGACGGGCCCGATCTCGGCCGGATGAGCCGTCCCTCCCGCATCGGGTGACGTCGCCGCGGGGGCGCCGAGCTGCACCGCCGTCAGGGAGCGGCTGGGCTGGCGTGTGAGCGCGATGGCCATTCCGACCGCGACCACGGCGAAGGTCGCGACCCCGACCGCGACGGCCCGCGCGCGGCCGGTGCGCTGTCTGAGCGGTGCCTCGAAGGGGACCGTGCTCGGCCGCTGTGGGAGCGCAGGCAGCGCCGGCGGCATGCCTGGCTCGGGGGCGGGCGTCGGGTCGACGGCGAGCGAGACGACCTCGCGGGGGACGGTGACCTGCGCGGTCGCCAGGGTCTCGTCGGTGTTGCCGCGCCTCGGCATCTGCCGCGCGACCAGCTCGGCGAGCGTCGCGCCGGTCATGCCCGGCGCTCGCAGCGCCACGAAGCGCGAGAGGTCCTCCAGCAGCGCTGCCGCCGCCGGATGCCGATCCCCGGGCCGTCGCGCGAGGGCCCGCAGCGTGATGGCGTCGAGCTCCGGCGGGATCCCCGGCCTCAGCCGTGAGGGCGGCTGGATCTGCAGGCGCCCGACCGCCTCGATCGTCTCGCGGTCGGTCGAGCGGCGGAAGAGCGGCAGGCCGACGAGCATCTCCCAGAGGAGGATCCCGACGGAGAAGACGTCCGTGCGGGCGTCGCCCCTTCCGCCCGCGAGCTGCTCCGGCGCGAGGTACGCGGCCTTTCCGAGGACGACGCCCTCGCGCTCGGCGGGCATCTCGACTCCGCGTGCCTGCGAGATCCCGAAGTCGGTGAGCTTGACCTCGCCGTCGTAGCTGATGAGGACGTTCTCGGGCGTGACGTCCCGGTGGACGATCCCGAGGGGCCTGCCGGCCTCGTCGGTCCGGCGGTGGGCGTAGTCGAGCCCTCGGCAGATCTCGGCGACGACGTAGGCGGCGAGCACGGGCGGGAAGGCCTCGTCCAGCCGGGCGAGGCCGTGCATGAGCATGCCCAGGTCGCAGCCCGCGACGTGCTCCATCGCGAGGAAGTACTGCCCGTCCATGATCCCGAAATCGAGGACCTGGCAGATGTTCCCGTGGGACAGCCGGACCATGATCCTCGCCTCGGACACCAGCCGCTCGACGAACCTCGGGTCCTCGGTGAATCGCGCACGGACCTTCTTGAGCGCCACCAGCCGCTCGAAGCCCTGGGGCCCGACGAAGCGCGAGAGGAACACCTCGGCCATTCCGCCGGACGCGATCCGGTGGAGCACCTGGAAGCGCCCCTGTGACTCCCGTGAGGAGGGCACAGCGAGGCTCACAGTGTAGCAGTTTGCTATGCTCGGGCGCGTGCGGACTGGCCTCGTCCTGGCGCTCGTGTGCGCGACTCGCCTCGCGGCCGCCCAGTCGGCGGCCGTCGTGACGATCGCCGGGCCTGGCGGCAATCGCGCGGCCGCGCTCGAGCTGTTGCCCTCGCTCGCGCAGACCAACGCGCGATCGTCGCTCGAGCGCCTGGAGGGCCTCATGCCGCGGGCCGAGGCGCTCGCGGCGTTCGAGCGCGCGGCGGGCGAGGCACGGGCGCAGATGGAGTCGTTCACGGAGCTCGAGCGGGCCGAGAGCGCCGTGGCCGTCGCGCTCGCGGCCGCCTACGACGCGTTGCCATGGCTCGACGACCTCGCGGTGCCCGTGCGGCTGGCCTTCGACCTCGCCACCGTCCGGCTGACGATCGAGGATCGCGACGGTGCGGGCGAGGCGCTGGCGCTCGGGGCCCGTCTGGATCCGCGGCTCGCATGCGACCCGCAGGTTCATCCACCGGCGATCGTGAGCCTCGCCGACGAGGTCCGCCCTCCGCCCGACTCGCCCCTGCCGCCGCTGCCCGTCGGGCGAACGAGGGCCCTCGGCGAGGCGCTGGGCGTCGACACTCTAGTGATCGCGCGGGCGGTCGCGTCCGGCCGCGTCGAGGTCTTCATACTGAGCTCCTCCGACGGTCAGGCCACGCTTCGTGCCGTCGTCGAGCGTGGCGCCCGGTTCGACGCGCGGCTCCAGGAACGGCTGACGGCGCTCGGGCTCGCGCGCCAGGCGCCGCGGGGGGCGAGCGATCCCGGTGGCGGCCGTACGCCCGGTGGCGGCGGCACGAGCACGTGGCTCTGGCTCGGGCCCGTGCTCGGTGCCGCGGCGATCGCCGGCGGTGTGGCGCTCTTCTTCGCGCTGCCGGCGCCCAGGGACGACGCCGAGGTCGTCGCGGTATGGGAGCGGCAGCCTTGACGAGGCTCGCGGTCCTCGTCGCTCTCGCCGGTTGCTCGGGCGACACGTTCCAGGTCGCGCTGTGTCCCGCGCCTCCGATCGCCAACGAGACGGGGTTCCTCGCCGGAGTGCGGAGCCTGCGAATGACGTACTCGCAGGTCGAGGACGGAACGGTGGTGTCGCAGTCCGTCGAGGTCGACGAGGTCGACGGCTTCGTGACCACCGACGTCGTCGAGTCCGGGGCGGACCTCCAGGTGCTGGCCGAGGGGTTCAGCGAGCCCCCGGGCGCCATCGACGACGACAGCCGGATCCTCATCGGCTCCACCCTGGAGCCCGTGCCGGTCGACGGGCTCCGCGCGGTCTGCGTTTGCATGTCCGCGCCGGACCGCTGGGCCGAGGACTGCGACGTCGCCTGCCAGTACACGGCTGGCAAGTGTCAGTTCTGACAGGCGCCCGAGCCGGCCAGGGTACCGGCCGTCCCGATTGTCGGTAGCCGGACGCCGGCCACGGGGGGGCCCTACGCCGGTACGGCACTTGCTGATACGCTGTTCGCGATGTTCCGGGAACACCTGAAAGGCGTGGCGGTCGCCCTGCCGCTGGTGACGGCGGTCCTCACCGTCGTGGCGCCGCCGGTACTCGCGGGGGAGCACCTGCGCAGCGAGGTTCACCAGAGCCTCTGGTACTACTGGCCGAACAGATTCGTCTATTACAACATCCAGACGACCGGTTCGTCGGGGCTGAACGTCGGGCCCGGCGCGCTCCTGGACGGCGAGAGCATCCGGGATGCCGCCGGGCGGTCCTTCTCCGCCTGGGCTTCGCAGCCCTGCACCGACATGCAGTTCTACTTCGCGGGGTTCACCGCCGACCGCGGCTCGAACATGACCTCCGAGGACATCAACGGGAAGAACTCGATCATCTTCCGCTACGAGGACTGGGACGGGACCGAATGCCAGGACGCCATCGCCTGCACGACGGTCGTCACGCGCCGCGCCGCGGGCGAGATCCTCGACGCGGACATCGACCTGAACGGCGCCGACCACGAGTTCGTCCTCGATCCGATCCCTGGCTCCATGGCCTTCGACCTTCAGAGCGTCCTGACTCACGAGGTCGGCCACATGATCGGCTTCAACCACACCCAGATCGAGTCGGCCGTGATGTGGCCCTACGCGAGCTGGGGCGACGCGGCGACCCGGAGGGAGCTGGCGCAGGACGACGTGGAGATCCTCTGCGAGACGTACACGGCGGGCGAGTGCACGATGGTCAACGACTGGGATCAGAGGGTCTGTCCGGAGACCGTCCTCGACGGAGGGTGCGGGGCCGCCCCGGTCCCCCGCTCGGGCAGGGTCGGCGGAATCGGGCTCCTGGCCCTCGTGTTCGGGGCCGCCCTCCTCGCACGATTCCGCTGCCGTTGACGGAGGGCCATGTGTGATTAGCTTCCGGGCATGATTCGCGTCGAGAAGCTCACCTCGAAGTCACGCGAGGCATTGCAGCGCGCGATCGAGCTCGCGGAGCAGAAGAGGCATCAGGAGGTCCAGCCCGAGCACCTCCTTCTGGCCTTGCTCCGCGCAGAGGGCGGCGTCGCCGCGCCCCTTTGCCGGAAGCTGGGCGCCGATCCGGCGGGGCTCGAAGAGGATCTCGAGGGCCGGCTGGCGGCGTTCCCCGAGGTGTCGGGCGCGGGGGTCGAGACCCTCCTTTCACGGCGCCTCAGGGATCTCATCCAGGCCGCTCAGAAGGAGGCCGACGGGCTCAAGGACGAGTTCGTCTCTGCCGAGCACTTCCTCCTGGCCGTCGAGTCGGACCGCGAGCTGAGGCCGGCGTTCGCGAAGATCGGGATCGCTCGCGAGGCGATCCTCGGCGCGCTCGCACAGGTGCGCGGCTCGCAGCGGATCACCGATCCCGAGCCCGAGACGAAGTTCGCCGCGCTCGAACGCTACTGCCGCGACCTGACGGAGCTGGCCCGCAAGGGGAAGCTCGATCCCGTCATCGGGCGCGACGAGGAGGTCCGCCGCGTCATGCAGGTGCTCTCGCGGCGCACGAAGAACAACCCGGTGCTCATCGGCGAGCCTGGCGTCGGCAAGACCGCGATCGTCGAGGGCATCGCCCAGCGGATCGCGCGAGGCGACGTCCCCGCGTCGCTCAAGGACAAGCGGATCGTGTCGCTCGACCTCGGCCAGCTCGTGGCCGGGACGAAGTACCGCGGGGAGTTCGAGGAGCGGCTGAAGGCGGTGCTCAAGGAGATCCAGGCCGCCGAGGGCGGCATCGTGCTCTTCATCGACGAGCTGCACACGCTCGTGGGCGCGGGGGCGGCGGAGGGGTCGATGGACGCCTCCAACATGCTCAAGCCCGCGCTCGCCCGCGGAGAGCTGCGCTGCGTGGGCGCGACGACGCTCGACGAGTACCGCAAGCACATCGAGAAGGACGCGGCGCTCGAGCGGCGGTTCCAGCCCGTGGTCGTGGGGCAGCCGACGGTCGAGGACGCGATCGCCATCCTGCGGGGCCTCAAGGAGCGGTACGAGGTCCATCACGGGATCCGGATCCAGGACGCGGCGCTCGTGGCCGCGGCGACGCTGTCGAGCCGCTACGTGTCGGACCGGTTCCTGCCGGACAAGGCGATCGACCTCGTGGACGAGGCGGCGGCCAAGGTGAAGATGGAGATCGACTCGATGCCGGCGGAGATCGACGCCCTCGAGCGGCGGACGATGCAGCTCGAGATCGAGCGTCAGGCGATCAAGAAGGAGCCGGACCGGGCGTCGCGAGACCGGCTCGGCGAGCTCGAGAAGGAGCTGGCCGAGCTCAACGAGCAGAAGGGCGCGATGCGCGCGCAGTGGCTGAAAGAGAAGGAGTCGCTGGACCGGATCCGGGCGCTGAGGAGCCAGATCGAGGCGACGAGGAACGAGGAAGAGGACGCGCAGCGCAGGGGCGATCTCGGCAGGGCCGCGGAGATCCGGTTCGGCCGCGTCCCCGAGCTGACGAGGAAGCTCGAGGAGGAGGAGCGGCACTTCCAGCGCGCGCAGTCGGGCAAGAGCTTCCTCAGGGAGGAGGTGACCGAGGAGGAGATCGCCGAGGTCGTCTCCAAGTGGACCGGGATCCCCGTGTCGAGGATGCTCGAGGGCGAGATGCAGAAGCTCCTCCACATGGAGGAGAAGCTCGCGGAGCGCGTCGTCGGGCAGACGGACGCGGTTGTCGCCGTCTCGAACGCCGTGCGACGTGCCAGGAGCGGGCTCGGGGACCCGCAGCGGCCGATCGGGTCGTTCCTGTTCCTGGGGCCCACCGGCGTCGGCAAGACCGAGCTCGCGCGGGCGCTCGCGGAGTTCCTCTTCGCGGACGAGCGCGCGATGGTGCGGCTGGACATGAGCGAGTACATGGAGAAGCACACCGTGGCGCGGCTCATCGGCGCGCCGCCCGGCTACGTCGGCTACGAGGAGGGCGGCCAGCTCACCGAGGCGGTCCGCAGGCGCCCGTATGCCGTGGTCCTCTTCGACGAGGTAGAGAAGGCGCATCCGGAGGTGTGGAACGCGCTCCTCCAGGTGCTCGACGAGGGTCGGATGACCGACGGACAGGGGAGGACGGTCGACTTCCGCAACACGGTCCTGATCATGACCTCGAACATGGGGAGCGCCGCCATCACCGACATTCGCGACGAAGCTCGGATGCGAGCGGCGGTGATGGAGGAGCTGCGCGCTCACTTCCGGCCGGAGTTCCTGAACCGGATCGACGAGACCATCTTCTTCCATCGGCTGGGGCGCGAGCAGATCGAGAAGATCGTCGAGATCCAGCTCGGTCGGTTTGCCCGGAGGCTCGGTGATCGCGAGCTCGGGCTCCGCGTCGGCGCAGACGCAAAGGCGCTCCTCGTCGACGTCGGCTACGACCCCGCGTTCGGCGCGCGCCCGCTCAAGCGCGCCATCCAGGCATACCTGCAGGATGGCCTGGCCCGGATGATCCTCGCGGGCGCCTTCGCGGCGGGCGACACGATCGAGGTCACCCGGGACGGCGACGCGCTCGCGTTCAAGAAGGCGCCCCGCATCGCCGCGGCCTGATCGGTTGGGATCGGCGTGCTACAGTCGCGGTCTCGTGGAGTCTCCCTTCAAGGCCGGGCTGTTCGCGGGCGAGGTGGCGATCGTCACGGGAGGAGGAACGGGCATCGGCCTCGGCACGGCGCTCGAGCTCGGGTCGCTCGGGGCTCGTGTCGTGATCGCCGGTCGTCGTGCGGAGGTCCTCGAGGAGGCGGCCGGCCGGATCCGCGAGACGGGGGCGGAGTGCCTCGCGGTGGTCTGTGACATCCGCGAGGTCGAACAGGTCGAAGCGCTCGTGGGCGAGAGCCTGTCGCGCTTCGGTCGCGTGGACCTCCTCGTGAACAATGCGGGCGGGCAATTCCCGACGACGGCCGAGTCGCTAAAGCCCAAGGGATGGGATGCCGTCATCCGGAACAACTTGTCCGGCACCTGGTACGTGACCCAGGCGGTGGCGACGCGGGCGATGATCCCCGTGAGGCGAGGGCGGATCGTCAACGTGATCGCCAACATCGCGCGCGGCTTCCCGGGGATGGTGCACACCGGTGCAGCGCGCGCCGGCGTCGAGAACATGACGCGGACCCTCGCGGTGGAATGGGCGCAGTTCGGCATCCGCGCGGTGGCGATAGCCCCGGGTGTCATCAAGTCGAGCGGCACGGACAAGTACCCGCCCGAGCTGATCGAGGCGGGTCGCCGCAGGACGCCGCTGAAGCGGATAGGGACCGTGGACGAGGTCGCGCACGCGATCTGCTTCCTGGGCTCCAGTGCCGCCGACTTCGTGACCGGGATCACCTTCTACATCGACGGCGGCGCGAGCCTCTGGGGGGACAACTGGATGATCCCCGATCTGTGAACCATGCTTGACGGCGTGAACGGCCGTCAGCGTGCGGGAGGCGGGAAACTCGTGGAAAACGCGGGCACGGCGGTTGCTCCTACGAGGGTAATGCAGAAGCTCCAGCATCTCCTCCTGGTCGCGGTCGCGGCGTTGCGAATGGTGGCGTGCACGGCCGAGCACGACGGGACGATCCTGTCGGGCACCGTCAACATGACTCGCTCGGACGGGGCCCAGACCGGTCAGACCGGCTTCGTGTTTCCCGAGGACACTCTCCTCGACGCGGGACCGTTCACCGGGGCGTGCAAGATCCAGCGTGCGCCCGAGGGCGACACCCTCTCGCTCTGGATCGAGCGGACCGAGCCGGATCCGTTCGGGCTCGAGGCGTTCGGGATCGTCTCGCCCATCGAGCCGGCGGTCGAGCCGGGGACGGCCACCGTGTCGGCGGAGGCGTCCGGGGCGGCCTTCGAGGATCTGGCGGGGAGCTGTACGGTCGTCTTCGGCGGGTACGACGAGTACGCCGGGTCGGTCGACATCGGTCTCGACTGTCAGGGCCTGGCCGTCCAGGACGGTTCGGCGTCGGCCGGAACGGTCGGGCTGTCGGCGAGCCTGTCGCTCGATGCCTGCGAGGTCAGCGAGTAGTCGCTACCTCAGTCTTCGAGTAGCGCGGCCGGACCCACGAAGCGCACGCCCATGGCGGACTCGTCGCCCGTCCGGCTCCAGACCACGACGCATCCGAAGGCGTAGACGCGGCCCGTCGAGGGCTCCGTCACGCGCACGCGGGTCGAGGCACCGGCCTCGAGCGGGTGCACCGTCGAGATACCGAGACCGCCGGCACCCACGTCCACGAGGCGCCCGACGCGGAAGGACTCGGGCTCCGCACGCCCGCGGGACCGGCCGGCCCTCGTCCTCGGCCTCGAAGGGGCGAACTCCGCCAGACCGCGCGCCTCGATCCGCGCGAACTCGCGCACCTCCGGCGTGGGGCTGGCCAGGTCGAGCCGTCGGGCCTCGGCGCGCCGCGCGGCCTCGTGCAGGGCGCACTTGTCTTCCGTGACGGCAAGGAAGCGGCAGATCCTCTCCAGAACGGCCGCGAGGGCTCGCGCACGGATGAGCGAGGGCGGACGGGCAGGAGGTGATTCCCTGGCGCGCCTGGTCACGTCGTCCTGGTGGCTCGAGGGACGCATCGGAACCTCGACCGAGGTTCGAGCAAGCCACGTGCCGCGGTCGTTCGCCAGGATCCTCGGCGAATGGACGGCCCCGTGGGAGCCGGCGCGGTTCCGCTTGTGGGGTTCAGCCCGCAGGAGCTCCGAGCTCGATGGTCTGTCCAATCGCGGGGACCACGATGTGACGGGGATCGAGGTTTGCGCGCCGGCGCTCCTCGTCGAGGAGCCGAGGGGGCTCGTCGAGCGGCTCGTCGGTGAGCTTGAAGGTCCCCCAGTGCATCGCGATCAGCCGGTCGGCGCCGAGGTCGACGAAGGCCCGTACGGCATCGGACGGATCCATGTGCTGCGCTCGCATGAACCAGCGCGGGTCGTACGATCCGACCGGTAGGAGCGCGGCGTCGAGCGGGCCGAGGCGCTCGCCGATCTCGCGGAACCCAGGGAAGTAGCCGGTGTCGCCGGCGAAGTAGAGCCGGCGACGCGGCGAGAGGATCCCCCATCCGCCCCAGAGCGAGGCGTTGCGATCGGCGATGCTTCGCCCCGACCAGTGATGTGACGGGACGAACGTGAATCGAACGTCGGCGACGTCGTGGGACTGCCACCACTCGAGCTCGATGACGCGCTCGAGCCCGGCCCTGCGCATCGTGCGGCCAACGCCGGAGGGCACGAGCGCGAGGGGCCGTGGGCCGAGGCGGCGCAGCGTGGGGAGATCGAGGTGATCGCGATGGTTGTGCGAGATCAAGATCACGTCGATCGCCGGAAGGTCCTCGATGCGCAGACCAGGCGGCACGTTCCGCCGAATGGTCGCGATGCGAGTCGAGAAGATGGGGTCCGTCAGGATCGCGAGCCCGCCGGTCTGGATCAGGAACGTCGCGTGGCCGACCCACGTCGCTGCCTCGAGGCCCACTGCCTCGCGGAGGCGACGTCCGTCGTTGGCGACGACGGGCACGGGCGCCCTTCGCGGAGCCCGTCTCCTCCGCCCGCTGACCGAATCGACCACGGTCCACTTCAGGAGCTGCTTGACGCCGGGGACCGGCGGGGAATCGAAGACGTTCTTGAATCGAGCCATCGGCGACATGCGGGGTATGAGCATGGAACGAGCGGCCCGTGTCGGCGATTCCGCGGCGGCCTTCACGAAACGCGCGGTATGCCTTGAATCGAACGTGATCTCAGTGGGTTGCGGGGGTAGTGCGTGTCCCCGTCAGGATGGTCGTGCAGGCGCTCGAGGACTTGAGGGGCTGGCGGGGTGGAGCGAGGGTGCAGGGGAGCTGGAGGTGGTCGCCACGGGCGACCGGGCAGTACTCGTCGGGTTGGTCGAGGCGGCCGGCGAGCAGGCGCCTGCTGGCGCAGCCGCCGCGGCAGGCGTCGACGAAGTTGCAGCCCGTGCAGGCGCGGGGGATCTGGTGGCTGTCGCGGAACGCCGGATGCTCGAGGATGCGGGCGCCCTGCGTCTCGAGGACGTCGATTGCGGCCCCGGCCTCGGGCCAGTAGACGCAGGGCAGCACGCGGCCGGCGGGCGTCACGCGCAACGTCGATCGTCCGCACCCGGTCGAGACGGGGCGGCCCAGCACGACGCCGAGGATCGGCTCGGTGCAGGCCACGAGGGAGGTCTCGGCGAGGAGCATCCGCCAGGCCGCCCAGTGCTCGGCGTAGGTCGGCGCGTAGACCGCGGTCCGGACAGGGACGTAGACGTTGACGCGAAGGGTTGCGCCGTACCGCGCGGCGAGGTGCGCGATCGGGGCGAGGCGGTCGTGGTTCGCGCGCATCATCACGGCGACGATCGAGGCGTCGATTCCGAGCCGGCGCACCCGTTCGAGCGCCGCGAGCGCGGTCCCGAAGCTTCCTCGTCCGCGCCACTCGTCCTGCCGCTCTTCGTCAGGGAAGTCGATCGAGACCTCGACCTCGCGAAGCGCACGGAGCTCCTCGTCGGAGAGGAGCTCGATCGTCAGCCCGTTCGAGCTGATGCTCGTCGGGATGCTCCTGTCGCGCAGATATCCGAGGACCGAGCGGAGGCCGGGGTGCAGGCCGTTCTCGCCCGTTCCGAGGTTGACCGAGCGCAGCGGGACCGCCTCGCACACGCGGCGCACCTCACCCAGCTCGAGCCGCTCCAGCCGCTCCGGAGCGCGGTAGCAGTGCGGGCAGGAGAGGTTGCACTCGTTCGTCAGGCCGAGGCCGAGCGCGAAGCTCAAAACTTCCCCGACACGGAGAGGAACGTCATCTTGTCGTTCGTCTCGCGAAGCCGGCTCGACAGGGTCCTCACCCAGCTCCAGAGGATCTCGTACGCGAGGTCCTTGTGGAGGAAGAGCAGGTCCTCCATGTCCGCCTTCTTGATCACCAGGAGCATGCAGCTCTCGTGGACGCGGGCGTCGGCCGATCGCGGCGATCCGTCGATGATCGACATCTCGCCGAAGGTCTCGCCGGCCTGGAGGATCGCCAGGGCCTCCTCGCCCATCCCCGCGACCTCGCGGCTGATCCGCACCTTGCCCGACAGGATCAGGTAGAGCCCATCGCCCGGGCTGCCCTCGTGGAACACGAACCCGCCCAGCTTGTGGGCCTCCTCGCTGGCGATGCTCGCGAGCTGCTCCAGGGCCGGCTCGCCGAGCCCGGAGAAGATGTTGATGCCGGCGAGGGCCTTGGCGCGATCGCTCAAGGCTCAGACGCCCTTCGCCCCGAGCCAGCGCTCCGCTTCGAGCGCGGCCATGCAGCCCGTCCCCGCGGCGGTGACCGCCTGCCGGTAGGCGTGATCCTGGACGTCGCCGCACGCGAAGACGCCTGCGATGCTGGTCTGAGTCGTCCCAGGCTTCGTGCGCAGGTAGCCGTTCTCGTCCACCTCCAGAAGGCCGCGGAACAGCGCCGTGTTCGGCTCGTGACCGATCGCGACGAAGAGGCCCTGGACCGCGACGGTCTTCTTCTCGCCGGTGGCGACGTCCTCGACCACGACACCGGTGACGGTCTTCTGGTCGACGTCCTCGACCTGCAGCACCTTGCTGTTCCACACGAACTTCATGTTCGGCGTTCCGGCCGCCCGTTCCTGCATGATCTTCGACGCGCGGAGCTTGTCGCGGCGGTGGATCACCGTCACCGTCGAACAGAGCTTCGACAGGTACAGCGCCTCCTCCATCGCCGTGTCGCCTCCGCCCACGACCGCGACGTCCTGCCCGCGGAAGAAGAAGCCGTCGCAGGTGGCGCAGGCGCTGACCCCGTGCGAGCGCAAGGCCTGCTCGGACTCTATTCCCAGCCAGCGGGCGCTGGCGCCGGTCGAGATCACGATGGTCGCGGCGTCGATCGAGCGATCCTCGATCCACACCTTGAACGGCCAGTGCGTGAAATCGACCCGCGTCACGTCGTCCGTGATGAACTCGGTCCCGAAGCGCGAGGCCTGGTCGCGGAAGAGCTGCATCAGCTCGGGCCCGGTCACCGGCCTGGGGAAGCCCGGGTAGTTCTCGATGTCGCTCGTGGTCATGAGCTGGCCGCCTGCCGCGACGCCCTCGATGCACAGGGGGGCCATGTTCGCCCGCGCCGCGTAGATCGCGGCCGTGAGCCCGGCCGGACCCGCACCGATGATCACGATCTTCCGCATGGCCAGGCGTCTAGCATATGGTCCGTTCGATGGCCAGACTGACCCACACGAACGCCCGCGGCGAGGCCCGGATGGTCGACGTCGCCTCGAAGGCCGTGACGGCGCGCGAGGCGCGGGCCCGCGTCCTCGTGCGGATGACGCCCGCGACGCTCGGTGCCATCACCTCGGGAGAGGTCCCGAAAGGCGACGTCCTCGCGGTGGCGCGGATCGCGGGCATCCAGGCGGCCAAGCGAACGCCCGAGCTGATTCCCCTGTGTCACGCGATCGCGCTGTCCTCCTGCGAGGTGAGGTTCGAGCCCTCGCCCGAGACCGGCGTGCTCGGGATCGAGACCGTCGCTCGCGCCACGGACCGGACCGGCGTCGAGATGGAAGCGCTCGTCGCCGCCTCGGTGGCGGCCCTCACCGTCTACGACATGGTCAAGGCGATCGAGAGGAGCGTCACCATCGATTCGCTGGCCCTCGTCTCCAAGCGTGGTGGCAAGTCCGGGGCCTGGGTGCGAGGCGATCAGACCCGCCGGAGGTGAAGGAAGACCTCGCGGTTGCCCTTGGGTCCGGGCAGTACGCTGTCGGCGCGGCTCACCTCCACGAGCCCGAGCGCGCGGGCGGCGGCCGAGACGGAGTCGACGGCGGCCATGCGCAGCGCGTCGTCGCGGACCACGCCGCCCTTGCCGACCTTCTCGCGACCGACCTCGAACTGCGGCTTGACAAGCACGACGAACGTGGCGCCGGGGGCAGAGAGCGGCACGAGCGCGGGCAGGATCTTCGAGACGCTGATGAACGAGACGTCGATCACGACCAGCGACGGCGGCTCGTCGAACGCGCCGGGTGCGAGGTAGCGGACGTTGGTTCGCTCCATCGGCACCACACGCGGGTCGCGGCGCAGGCTGTCGGCGAGCTGGCCGTAGCCGACATCGACCGCGAACACCCTGCGCGCACCCCGCTTGAGGAGGACGTGCGTGAAGCCCCCGGTCGACGCGCCGATGTCGGCGCAGACGGCGCCCTGCGGATCGATCCCGAAGGCCTCGAGGGCTCCTTCGAGCTTGACGCCGCCGCGCGAGACGAACGGGTGATCGGGCACGAGCAGCTCGACCGAGGCGCCGACGGGCACTCGCGTGCCAGGCTTGTCGGCGACGGACGCGTCGATCAGCACCTTGCCGGCCAGGATCAGCGCCCGCGCCCGCTCTCGCGAAGGCGCGAGGCCGAGGCGCACCAACGCCTCGTCGAGACGCTCGCCGCGCATGTCACAGCTCGCCCGCGACTCCCAGCGTGGCGCCGCGATCGAGAACGGCCGCGGTCGGCCGGATGCGCGAGGCGCGGCGATGCAGGTGCGGGACCAGGAGCCCCACGCCCGTCCCGAAAGCCGCGCCCGCGATCACGTCGGTGATGAAGTGATTGCGCGAGGTGACCCGCGCGACGCCCGTGACGGCCGTGGCGAGGGCCCAGGCGGCCAGCGAGATCCACGGACGAGCGGTGCAGCGGTTCCGGTAGAACTCGAGGTAGGTCATCGTCGCGCCGATCGCGGCGACCGAGGACGTGTGGCCCGACCAGAAGGAGAGGGCGGTGTTCGTCTCCGGATCGTAGGTCCCTTCCCTCACCCGGATGTAGGCGATGGGTCGAGGCCGGCGCACCGCGATCTTCACGAGCTCGGTGATCGCGCCGTTGATCGCGGCCGACTCCGCGTACAGGGCGAGGTCGATCCAGCCCTGTTCCGCGCCTTCCTCGAGCCCCGTGAGGACCGGCTTGAAGATGCCCGCGGCGAACGCGGCGACGTAGAGCGCGTCCGAGAGGAAGCGGTCGCCGGTGAGGTCGGCGCTCGACCCGCGAACCACGGATCGGTCCAGGAAGAAGAGGTCGTCCTCGTCTCCGGGCTCCTGGGGACGCAGCTCCTTGCCCCTGGACAGCGCTTCGATGGAGAGCGTGAACAGTGCGCCGGTCGCGATCGTGACCGAGTCCGTTACCGGATCGAGCCGCAGCTCGTTGGCGCTCGCCGTCGCGCTGAAGACCGTGGTCGCCGCGAGGACGACCGTCAGGGCTCGCGTTCTGGAGGTCATGCGGCGGGCTGGCTTCGGCGCGCCGCGAGCTTCGCCCTGACGAAGGCGTAGATGCCCGGCGAGATCGAGAGGAAGATCACGGCCGCGATGATGACGTGGACGTACTTGTCGGCGTTCGGGATGTTGCCGAGCAAGTAGCCGGTCATCGTCATCGACCCGATCCAGCCGATCCCCCCGATGACGTTGAACGTGGCGAACCGCGGGTAGCCCATGCGGGCGACGCCGGCCACGACCGGGGCGAAGGTGCGGGCGAACGGCATGAACCGCGCGATGATGATGGTCTTGCCGCCGTGCTTCTCGTAGAAGGCCTGCGTGGCGATGAGGTGCTTGCGCTTGAAGAAGCGGGAGTCCGGACGGTCGTAGATCCTCTTTCCCGAGCGGTAGCCGATCCAGTAGCCGCAGGCATCCCCCCCGATGGCCATCGGCATGAGCAGCGCGTTCAGGGCGAGGATGTCGAGGACGTCGGGCTGGGTGGCGGCGATCAGGCCGGCCGTGACCAGAAGCGAGTCGCCCGGCAGGAAGAAGCCGACGAGGAGGCCCGTCTCCGAGAAGATGATCACGGCGAGCGCGGTGTAGCCGCCCCACGCGATCAGCTCCGCGGGATTGCGATACAGCTCGAGAAGCGTCTCCATCGGAGCCGATCCCTATCACGTCAGGGCGCCCGGGGCAGCTTTCCCGATGGGTCCCTCGAGCCTCGGGGTCTGCGGTCGGGTCCGACCTCGAATCCGCGGGACCGCGAGGTGGGGGTTGACAGGCCGTCCGCGCGTTGCTACTCATTTGCACCGTGACGCAAGCGTACAAACGTGGGCGCGCCGGTCTCTCTCTCCTCGACCCGGGCTTCTGGCGCGCGCTGTGCGACCCGACGCGCGTCGCCATCCTCGGCTGGCTCATGGCGCAGCGCTCCCCTCGGAGCGTCTCCGAGATCGCGCAGTCGGGCTGCTGCCGGGTGGACCTCTCGGTCGTGTCGCGCCACCTCGCGACCCTGCGCGACGCGGGGGTGGTGGAGGGAGAGCGCCGCGGCAAGGAGCTCCTGTACCGCGTGCGCAACGCCGCGCTGGTCGGCACGCTGCGACAGCTCGCGGACTCCATCGAGGCCTGCTGCCCGGTCTCGAAACACGAACCGAAAGGAAGGACCCGATGAACGAAGCGATTCTCGAGAAGACCCTCGGCCGGCCCGAGGTGCCTGGCGTCTATACCCGACTGGCGAGCGTGTACGATCTCTGGGCCGGGCTCGCCGAGGGTCGCGCCCGGCGATTGGCGCTCGAGCGTGCAGCCCTGCAGGATGGCGAGGCCGTGCTCGAGGTTGCGGTGGGCACGGGGCTCCTGTTCGCCCAGACCCTGCGTGCCAACCCCCGCGGCCGGAACGTGGGCGTGGATCTCACCCCGGCGATGCTCGCGCGAGCGCGGAGACGGGCCGCGCGCGTCGCTCCGGGCGGGAGCTGGGAGCTGGCCGTGGGCGACGCCTATGCGCTGGACTTCCCCGATGCGAGCTTCGACGTGGTGTTCAACAACTACATGTTCGACCTGCTCCCCGAAGCAGACTTCCCGGCGGTGGTGGGCGAGCTCGTGCGGGTGCTCAGGCCCGGGGGCCGGCTCGTGCTCGTCAACATGACGCACGGCAAGGGGCCCATCGCCAGGGCGGCCGGCGCGCTCTTCGAGCTCGAGCCTTCGTTGTTTGGAGGTTGCCGCGCTGTGCGGCTCTCGCCGGTGCTCGAGGCCGCGGGCCTGAAGGACCTGACCCGCGACGTCGTGAGCCAGCTCGGGGTCGCCTCGGAGGTGCTTCGGGCGGTGCGACCGGCGCTGGAGACCGCTCGGTGAGCGTGCTTGCCCGGCCGCTGTCGCTCCGCTCGGGGCTCACGCTGCCCAACCGCATCGCCAAGGCGGCGATGAGCGAGACGATGGCCACACCCGGGGGTGAGCCGTCGCCCGAGCTCGAGGTGCTGTATCGCAGGCTCGCGCGCGGCGGCGCGGGGCTCTTCATCACTGGCAACGTCATGGTCGAGCCGGGCGGGGCCGGAGAGCCCGGGAACGTCCTCGTGCGCCCGCGAAAGGGGCCGCCGCTCGAGGCGTTCCGACGCTGGGCGGCGGCCGCGGCCTCCGGGCCAGGCGTCGCCTTCGTCCAGCTCAACCACGCCGGCCGTCAAAGCCCTCGGTCGGTCAACGGCGCTCCGGTAGCGCCCTCGGCGGTGCCTCTGCGCCTGGGCGGGATGTTCGTGGCCCCGCGCGCCCTCACGGGTGAGGAGATCTCCGCGCTGGTCGGCCACTTCGCGGGCGCGGCCCGGCTGGCCCAGGAGGCCGGCTTCTCGGGCGTGCAGCTCCACGCGGCGCACGGCTACCTGTTCAGCCAGTTCCTCTCGCCTCTCACGAACCTCCGCACCGACGCCTGGGGCGGGCCTCTGGAGAACCGGATGCGCTTCCTCGTCGAGAGCCTCCGGGCCGTGCGGAGGGCGGTCGGTCCCCGGTTCGCCGTGTCGGTGAAGCTGAACTCGTCGGACTTCCTGCGCGGCGGCTTCGGCGACGAGGAGGCGACGGTCGTGGCGCGCACGCTCGACCAGGAGGGCGTCGAGCTCCTGGAGATCTCCGGCGGCACCTACGAGCGACCGGCGATGTTCGTGGCCCCCAGAGACTCGACGCGGGAGCGGGAGGCGCACTTCCTGGACTACGCGCGGCAGATCAGGGGAGCGGTGGGCTGCCCGCTGATGCTCACCGGCGGGCTGCGCACGCCTCGGGTGATCGAAGAGGTCCTCCTCGAAGGGAGCGCCGACGTCGTCGGGCTCGCGCGGCCGATCGCGCTCGAGCCCGATCTCCCCATGCAGATCCTCGCCGGAAGGACCCGGGCGTCCGCGGCCACGCCGCCGAGCGGGAGGCTCGCGGTGCTCGCCGCGGCGACGGAGGGCGGGTGGTACCACGAGCAGCTCCACCGGATGGGGCGGGGGCTCGAGCCGGACGCGAAGCTGAGCCGGGTCCGTACGCTGATGAGCGCGGCCAGGACGATGTGGAGGAGGGCTGAAGGCGGTTAGGAGACTGGTGCAGAACTCGCTCCCGTCGCCGGATCGGCCGATCCGCCCCCGTCTCCGTCGTTGCGCCTCCTCCGAATATCGAAGGATATGCGTCGTCGGTGCGCCTAGGATCCGGGGCCGCCTCGACCGCCCGGCTCGGTCCGGAGTTCTGCACCAGTCTCCTAGCGCAGCTCGAGCCGCCCATCGGCGATCAGCTCGAACAGGCGTGAGCCGGAGATGCCGGTGGCCTCATCCGTTCAGCTCACGAAGTACATTGCGCCTTTCCGATCAGGGCGAGGAGGCTGGGGAAGGAGCGAGCGGTCGCTCGATCCAGCGGTCCGACGCTGGATCGTAGAGGAGGGTCTTGTCCTGCGTACGGTAGCCGCAGTCTGGTCCCCGCTCTTCCCCGAAGCACTGGAGGAGCTCGGTCGTCCTCATCTCGAAATCCGGATGGCCGTCGCCATCGAGATCGCGCGGCGAGAGGCGAGTGTCCACCCGCGGCAGGCTCGAGGCCTGCGGGTGCTCGAAGAGCGTGACCTCGAGCTGGACCTGCGACGACTCGACATCGAGGATCAGAAGCCTCCGGAGCTCGTTGTAGCCCACGGCGCACTGAGGGGTAGTCTGCCACCGGACCCGAAAGCTCGCCTCGACGGATCCGTCGGCGTCGAGCTCCTCCAGGTCGATCCGACCGGCGAAGTTGGCGCCGAAGGCGGGGTCGGCATGCCCTATCGACTGCTCCAGGTACGTGTCCGGGCCGCACATGTCCTCCCCGATCTCCACCAGGCGCTCCACCTGGGGGACTCCCCGCGCGGGCAAGGAGACCCTGGCGGCGTGGAGCTCCGGGCACGCGCCCTCCGAGGAGCAGCCCTCCGAGCCGGCGGGCAGCCGTCGGAGACCTCGCCGAGCCCGTCTCCTCTCCGCCGCCCGCTCGCTGCCGGACCGGTGCGTGAGCCAGACGAGGGCGACCCGGTCACCGCCGTCGCCGCCCAGCACCGTCCAGGCGCGCGGCTCGGCCGGGGTGAGCCAGGCCCCCTGCAGGATGCGGGCGAGGTCCTGCCGGTCGATCGCCGGACGTTTCTGGACGACCATGCCCCTGGCGCTCACGAGCGGCGTGACCCGGCCGTCGGCCGCCGGAATGCCGGCGAACGAGCCAATCCGCACGAGCGGAGGCGCCGGGGCCGCGTGCCGCTCGGCGCCAGGCACGCCGAGGACTTCCAGCTCGGAGACGCACGTCTGGCGCCAGCGTTCGCTCGTTCCTGCGACGAGATCGACGAAGTCGATCCGGTACTCGCCGCCGGGGCCGGCGACGGCGATCGTCTGCAGGCCTCGGTCGTCCGGGTCGAGGGCATGCTCCCCGAGCGCTTCGCCGTCGCGGCTGACGCGCACCTTGCGAACGCGGTAGTTCCCGGTGAAGAAGTCGCGCGGCCCGTCCACCTTCACGAACCCGGCCGTGAGCCGAAGGGAGGTCACGCGAGCGTCGCGCGGGACGCGAAACGCGATCCACGAGCGCGTCACGTCGTCCTGTGCGGAGTTCCATGCGGTCTCGAGGTTGCCGTCGACCAGCTCGGCCGTGTGCAGGACCGCTCCCGCGATCGAGGACACGACGACCTGGGAAGGAACGAGGTGCAGGAGCTCCGCGGGGGCGGGCGGCGCCGGCGGTCGAGCGGGAGCCGGAGCGGGCGGCGCCGGCGGCGCCGGCGGCGGCAGCTCGACGCGCCTGACCCTCGCGACGCGCTCGCTCTGCGGTGCCCCGCCGCTGCAGCAGCCCAGCAACACGGCTGCGACCACGAGCACTCGGCGGCGTTCCCTCGCCGCAGGCGGGCGCGGCTGCATCGCGCCGGTGAGCTTATCATGGCGAAGTCGAGCCTTGACCCCCGGCCCCGCGGGGCTGAACAATGCGGGGCCGTTGGAGCCGGTTGGAATCGAGGGCGTGTCGGCGATCTCGGCCGCGGGGGTCGGGGCGGCTGCGATCCTCGAGGAGGTGCTGGCGAAGCGGAGCGCGATCCGCGAGTCGCCGGAGCTCGCCGCGCTGGGCTTCAAGTCGGCCCTGGTCGCGCGAGTGGAGGCGTTCGCCGAGGAGCGCTGGCTGTCTGGCGAGGAGCTGGCGGCGCCCCGGCCTCACAGGATGGTCCTCTGCGCCGCGAGGATGGCGATCGAGGACGCGGGGCTGGGCTCGGCGCGGGGAGCGAACTCGGCGCTGGTCGTGGGGACCTCGTCGGGAGCGATGACCGAGCTCGTGGGTCACCTCCGCGATCCCGAGCACGCCGGCTCGCGCGAGGCGAGCTACTTCGCGCCGATGGCCTTCGCGGCGCGCGCGCTGGGGATCGCCGGGCCAGTCCAGACCGTCAGCTCGGCCTGCGCCTCGGGCGCGATCGCCCTCTGCCTCGCCGCGGATCTCGTCGCCTGCGGCTCCGTCGATCTCGCGATCGCGGTCGGCTACGACGCGTGGTGCGACTTCGTGCACGCGGGCTTCGACGCGCTCGGGGCGCTCTCGCCTCGGATCCCGACTCCCTTCAGGGCAGATCGCTCGGGTCTGGTGCTCGGGGAAGGCGCGGCGGCCGTGGTCCTGAGGCGATCGGCGGGCCGGCGCGGGCGGCTGCTCGGCGCCGGGATGAGCGGCGACGCCCGGCACATCACGGCTCCGGACCGCGAAGGAGCGGGCGTGTCACGCGCGATCCGGGCGGCGCTCGCGGACTCGGGCCGGACGGCGCGCGACATCGATCTCGTCAGCGCGCACGGCACCGGCACGGTGCACAACGACGCGATGGAGTCGCGGGGGATCAAGGACGCTCTGGGCGAGCGGGCGCGCGAGATCCCGATCCACACGATCAAGCCCATCGTCGGCCACACGCTGGGCGCTGCGGGTCTGATCGAGGCGGTCGTCACGCTCGCGGCAATGAGCCGGCGAGTCGGTCCCCCGACCCTGACGTCCGATGCTGTCGATCCGGACTGCGACCTCGACTACACGACGGGCGAGCCGATCGAGCTCCCGAGGGCCCGGACGGCGCTGAAGCTCTCGAGCGGCTTCGGTGGCTCGAACGCCGCGCTCGTCCTGGAAGCGCCGTGACCGCCGTCACCGCCGCAGGTCTCGTGGAGCCCGGCGCGATCGACGTGCGCGCCGAGTGGCCGGATGCTCCGGAGCGGCTCGCGCGAACGGACCGCGTGTGTCACCTCGCGCTCCTCGCCGCGTACAGGGCGCTCGGAGCGCCCGCGGGGCGCGAGCGTCCCGTCGCGGTCGTTTACGGCAGCGCCCTCGCCTCGCTCACGACGAACGTCCGCTTCTACGAGAAGATCATGCGGCGGGGCGCCCGGCTCGCGGATCCCAAGCGCTTCCCCTACACCTCGCCCAACGCCGCCGCCGGAGAGGTCGCGATCGCCTTCGGGCTGACCGGGCCGAACCTCGCGCTCACGTCGGGGTTCCACGCGGGGCTGGACGCGGTGCTCACCGCCCGGCGGCTCGTGGCGAGTGGGCGGGCGCCCGCCGCCCTCGCGGTCGTGGCCGACGCGGCCTCGGAGGAGTCGGCGCGGTGGCTGTCCGGCGCGGGCCTCGTCGCCCAAGGTCCGGCAGAGGGCGCGGCCGCGTTGCTCCTCGAGCCGGACGGCGCCCGTGGCGCGCTGTGCTCGATCTCCGAGGCGCCGTTCGAGCCCGCCGTGCCGGCGACCGGCCCCTGCGTATCTCTCGCGCCCGCAGCGGCGATGGAGCTCGTCCGCGCGATCCGGTCGGGCCTGAAGGAGCCGCGGACATTCGCCGCTCGCTGCCCGCTCGGAGGGGGCGAGGCGCGGGTGATCGTCAGCCCAGCGCGACGCTCCTGAGACCGCGGGCGGCCAGGTCGTCGAGGATCCCGGGCAGGGCGAGGACGCCCGGAGGGACGGCGTCGCTGTCCCCGAGGAGGGCGTCGTGCATGAGCACGATGTCGCCTTCCGTCACGCGCCTGACTCGAGCGCGGATCGCGCCGGGCTCGTAGAGGAGGACTCCGTCGAGCGCCCTCAGGCTCCACGCGACGACCCGGTAGCCGCGCTCCCGCGCGACGGCCATCACGTTCGGGTTCACGAGCCCGACGGGCGGGCGGTAGAGAGCTGGCCGCCCGCCGAGAGCTGTTTCCCAGACGCGCTCGGCGGCCTCGAAGTCCGCGCGCAGGCGGGGCTTGCCGAAGAACGCGTTGTAGCTCGAGTGGGCGAAGGAGTGGACGCCGAGGGAGTGGCCCGCGTCCCGGATGGCTCGGGCTTGATCGGCGTGACGCTCGAGGGACCGGCCCACGAGAAAGAACGTCGCCAGATGTCCGGCGCGGGCGAGCGCCTCGAGGACGCGCGGCGTGAACCGCGGGTCCGGCCCGTCGTCGAACGTGAGCGCGATCGTCCCCGGTTCGCCGGCGATGCGCGACTCGACCGGGCCGAAGACGCCGAGAGACGGGAACGCGACGCCCAGCCCCACCGCCCCGGCCAGGGCGGTCGCGGCGCAGCCGATCGCCGCGACGTCCCCCGACACGAGCGCCGTCGCGAGGGCGCCCGAGCCGATCTCGATCGCGTGGCGCATGGGCGGCCGGATGGTAGCGTGATACTGTCGCTGGGTGCGACGGACCTGGATCTTCGCGCTGGTCCTCCTCGTTGCGTGGGGGTGCGACTCGGGCCGCCTGGGCGCCGACGACGACGCCGACGCAGACGGCGACGCCGATGCCGACGGCGACTCCGACGGCGACGGAGATTCGGACACCGACGCCGACTCGGACGCCGATGCGGACGCCGACGGCGACGGCGACGGGGACGGCGACGGCGACGCCGAGATCGATCCGCCGCTCGGCGGCTCCTCGGGTGGCGCCGGAGGCGGTGCGGCGAACGGTGAGGCCAGGCAGACGGGAGACTTGGTCGAGTACCGACTGATCGTGCCCGGCTCGTACCGGGAAGGCAGCCCGAACGGCCTCATGATCGTCTTCTCCGGGACCGAGGGCGGCGCGACGATGACCTCCAACCTGCAGAGCCTGGCCGGCATGACGGGCAACGGCGACCTCATCTTCGCCGTGCTCGACGGAGCGGACTACTTCGGCGACGGCTCGGTCGGAGCGAGCGTCCTCGACGAGGTCCGAGCGCAATACGACGTCGACAACGACCGCACGTACCTCCTCTCGGAGTCGGCGGGGACGCGCGGAGGGCTACAGCTCGGCTTCCACCTCCGCCAGTCGTACTTCGCGGCCTTCTGGGCGAACGACGTCAACGCGTCGGACGCGCCCGAGGCGAACGCCGCCCTTCTCGGCTTCGCTCCGTGGGGGAACGCCGGTCCCGGCGGCGACTGGCCCGACGCGGAGGCGATCGTCGGCGCGATGCGTGACGCGGGCTACCAGATCGAGGAGCCAGCCCCGTACGACGGCGCCGGCTCCGGCTCGCACGGCGATCCCAACCAGTTCATCGCCGCCCTCGAGTGGTTCCCCGGGAAGTCGAGGTGACGCCGCAGGCCGCGGCCGTGCCGAGCTCGCAGGCTCTGTCGAAGGCCGTGCGCGCCGCGTCGCCACGGCCGACCCGCGTCAGGGCGAGGCCGAGGTTGAAGTAGGCGTGCGGCACATCCGGCGCGAGCGAAACGGCTCGCTCCAGCTCGGCGATCGCTCCGGGCCCGTCGCCGCGCGCCAGAAGCACGCTGCCCAGGCCGTTGTGAGGGAACGCGAGCACGGGGTCGAGCTCGATCGCGCGCCGGAACGCCCGCTCCGCGTCGTCGAGGCGCCCGGCGCGCTCGAGCGCATTTCCAAGGTTGTTCTGCAACGCCGGGCTCGCCGGATCGCGCTCGATCGCCTCGTTGTAGCTGGCGATCGCGGACGGGAGACTTCCGCTCGCCGCGTACAGATCGCCGAGCGCGCCTCGCGCTGTGGGATCGTCGAGGTCGAGCTCGGCGGCCCTCGCGAGGTGCCGCTCGGCCTCGGCGGAACGGCCACTCTCGAAGAGCAGGATCCCCAGGTCGAGGTGGGCGGTGGCGTTCGTCCCCGAGACCGACAGCGCGCCCCTGTAGGCGGCCTCCGCCTCGTCGATCCGCCCCTGGCGGAGCAGGAGGTTGCCGAGGCTCACCCTCGGCTCGGGGAGCCTGCCGTCCAGCGCCACTCCCCGTCTCAGCGCGCGCTCGGCTTCCTCGAGCCTGCCGGACCGGGCGAGCGCCAGCCCGACCCGATCGTGCACCGAGGCGAGCCGCGGCTCGAGCTCCAGCGCGGCCTCGTACCTGGGCAGCGCGGCCTCGTGATCCCCGCGCTCCAGCTCGACGTCGCCGAGGCCGACCAGCGCGTGCACGTCGTGGGAGTCTCGCGAGAGCGCGGCATCGAAGGCCACCCTGGCCTCGCCGAGCCGGCCCGCCTCGAGCAAGGCCATCCCGAGGTACCGGCGCGGGGCGGCGGCGCCGGGCCGATCGCTCGAGGCCGCTCCGAGCTCGCCCTCCGCGAGAAAGAGGTCGTGACGCGCCAGGTCGCGGATGCCCGTGCCCAGGTGCAGCGCGTACCGTGCCGCGCCGAGCTCGGGATCGATCGCCCGGGCGCGCACGGCGAGACGCAGCGCCGCGCCCGTGTCGGGCAGCATCTCCGGCCCGAGCGATCCCGGCCCGACCTCCAGCAGATCGATCGCGCGCGCGGACAGGGTGCGGGCCCGGTGCGAGGCGCGGAGCTGCAGGGCGATCGGCGTTCCGATCGCGAGGGCCACCGAGAGAGTGGCAGCGATCGTGACGAACCGTCCGCGGACTGCCACGAGACGAGCGGGCGATGTCCCGATCCTCATGGCCCCATCTGAGGCGGGCGGGGTGGATCCGTCAACTTTTCGAGAGGTTCACCGCCCCGCGGCCGAGGGGTCGAAGCGCACGGCCTCGCCGACGAGCGATGTGCGCGCCCCGGTCCCGAAGCCGAGGAGGTCGAGCTCGTAGCGGGACGAGGAGAACCGGACCAGCCCCCAGAGGGGCACGGCGGTCGAGACCCAGGCGTCCGTCGCGCCCGGACCCTCGGTCGCGCGAACGTGGCGCGCGCGGAGGCTGTGCCCGGCGACCTGCACCGTCTCCTCACCGAGCACGCGGGCGTTCGAGGACGTGGGAACCGGCGGGGGCAGCGCTCCGGCGCCCCGCTCCGCGGGCAGCTCGAGCGCCTGTCCGTGGCCCTCCTGGACGATCACTCGCCGTATCCGGCCCGGGCGGTCGAGCCGGCCCTCGACGAGGACGCGGATGAGCAGGCGGCCACCGTCGGCCCGCGTGTAGCGGGTCTCGAGCCAGTCGCCGCCGGTCTCGCGCTCGACGAGCGCGTAACGGACCGTGACGGGACGCTCGCGGCCCCGCCGGAAGCGGTACTCCACCCACTGGCCGACCTCGAGCGCGGGCGCGGCCGGCGCCGGCGACGCGGCGGGGCTCGAGACGGTGCCGAAGCCGGGGAGCATGCCAGGCAGCGGAAACTCCTGGGCCTCGGCCGTCAGAGTGAGAAGCGCGACTGCGAGCGCCGTAGGGGCGTCGATGCGTGGCACCTCCCCGAGTGTGTCATGCTCTGGCGCTCCGATGGGAGTCGGTCAGCCATCGCTGCGTGTCGAATCCGTCCATGCCTCCTACGGCGCCAGGAAGGTGCTCGACGGCGTCGGCTTCGAGCTGGGCGAGCGGGAGCTCCTCGGAGTGCTCGGCCCGAACGGCGCGGGCAAGAGCACGCTCCTCCGGGTCGCGGCCGGGCTTCACGCTCCGGACGCGGGCCGGGTGGCGATGGGCTCGAGCACCCTTGCCGGGCTCGCGCGCCGCGAGATTGCCCGCAAGCTCGCCTTCGTACCCCAGAGGACCGAGGTCACCTTCGCGTTCACGGTCCTCGAGGTCGTGCTGATGGGAAGGGCGCCGCACCTCGGCTCCATGACCATCGAGTCCGAGACGGACAGGCGGATCGCCGAGACGGCGCTGCGAGAGGTCGACGCGTGGGAGCTCCGCGACCGACCCTTCCCTGCGTTGTCGGGCGGCGAGCGGCAGCGGGTCGTGATCGCCCGCGCGCTGTGCCAGGAGCCTTCCATCCTGGTCCTCGACGAGCCGGCCGCCTTCCTCGACATCCGACATCAGGTCGAGCTGCACGAGCTGCTCCGCTCCGGAGCCCGGAGCGGCCGCTTCTCGGTCGTGGCCGCGATGCACGACCTGAACCTCGCCGCGCAGGTGTGCGACCGGGTGCTCCTCGTTTGCGGCGGCCGCGTGGCGGGGCTCGGCACGGTGGAAGAGGTTCTGACGTACGGCCGGGTCCGCGAGACGTTCGGCACCGACGTCTACGTCGGCGTCAACGAGCTCACGGGCGTCAGGTACTTCCTCCCGATGGTCGGGCGCGGGCGCTGAGGGCAATCAGGTACTCGTTCTTCGTCGGTCCGTGGACGGCGCGCTCCAGGCGCGAGCGCGAGGGCCGCGACTGCCAGGCGACCGCGCGAACCTCGAGTCCGGTGCCGGAGCACGCGTTCGTCAGGGACTCGTCACCGCGCACGCGCTGGCCTCCCGCGATGCCGTCGCCGATCAGGAATATCGCCAGGCCGCCCGGCTCGAGGTGGCGCTCGAGCGATCTCGCCACTCGCCCCAGATCGTTCCGCCACGTCTCCAGGGCGCCGGAGGCCTGGCTCCGGCGGCGCGCCCCGATCTCCACCTCGCTGAAGCGGCGCGCGTCGATCCCGAGCAGCTCGATCCTCAGCGCGTGGTGGGCGACGTAGTCGTAGATGCCCGGGTAGGGAGGAGACGTGATGACGCGTCCGATCCGGGCCCTGGGCGGCAGCGGGAGATCGCGCGCGTCGCCTTCGATCACCTCGGGCCCAGGCGTGCCTTCGGGGATCGCTCGGGCGAGGTCGCCCAGGCCCCGCGCGAGCTCCTCGGCCTTGCGGGCGAAGTGCCGGGACACGAACCCCGCCGCGAGCCGCTTCGGGGCCTCGAGCTCCGACGTGTCGGCGACCCTCAGCGAGACCTTGACCGCGATCGCCGACAGGACGAGCCAGAGAGCCTCGCGGATCGCGGGGTCCGGCCCGCGCTCGATCTCCGCCCTGAGGAAGTGGAGCTCGCGGAAGACGTGCGGAGCGAACGTGCGCGGATCGAAGCCGGGCAGCCGCGTGCCCCTCTGCGCCGCCGCGCGTCCGGACGCGCGCCGCGCGAGCGCCCGTGCATGCGCGATCAGCCGTTCCAGGTCGCCGTGGGACCAGCGCGACGTCTTCAGGCGAGCGAGGCGGACCGCGAGCGGGTTCGCGTCGACGCCGATGGCGCGGCGTCCGTGGGCGGCCGCCTCCACGAGCACCGTTCCGCTGCCCGCGAACGGGTCGAGGATGATGGCGTCCGCCGGGGTCGTCGCGACCAGGTGCCGCGCGATCGCCGGATGCATCCGGGCCGGATAGGCGTGGAAGCCGTGCGTCAGCGAGCGGGTCTCGGGCTCGGATCCACGCTCGAGCGCAGCGCGCAGGAGCGCCGCGACCCGCGGGTCTCCGCGCGCACGCGTTCCACGACCGGCGGTCTCGACGACGCCGACGAGCGGCCGCCTCCGCCTCCGTTGGGCCTCGGGCAAGGGCCGCATCAGAGGGGCTCGCGAACGGCGACGGTGGGGATGCTCATGAGAGCAGCATCCTACCCTACGATGGGCGGCCGGGCTGGACGCGCAATCGTCCGCGGCTATCCTCTACGCCCGTGACGCGCCGTAGGCTCGCCATCGCGCTCGTTGCCGCCGCGGTCGTCGCGGTCGCGGTCGGCTTCGCGGTCTGGCCGTCCGAGGGCCACGAGGCTACGGCGGCCGCCGCTCGGCGGAGGATCGATCTCAGGCTTCCCCGCGCGCGCCCTCGTCCACAGCCGGCGGAGCCGATCGAGGACCCGATCCTCGCTTCCCCGGCCTTCGTCGACGGTCGCGTCGAGGATCCCACGCACCGGCGCGTCGGAAGCGCGAGGGTCGTCTTGCGTGGGGAAGCGGGGCAAGAGGTCGTCACGACCAGCGGACCCGACGGGGGCTTCCGGTTCGAGGTCCCCCAGGACGGGCGCTGGTTCGTCCTGGCCGAGCATCCCAGGTTCACGCCGGGCGGGGCGGCGGGGCCGCTGGTCGTGAGGAACGGCCAGGGCCCGGAGAGCCTCGTGGTCGTCGTGCTCGGGAGCGCCGCGGCGCTCGCGGTGCGCGTGGTCGACCTGCGTGGCGCCGGGCTGCCCGGCGCGACCGTCAGCCTGACGGGCCTCGCGGAGGGGCTCGAGACCGATGCGCGCGGCGAGGCGCTGTGGGGCGCGCTGCGACCCGAGGAGAGGGTCGGCGTGACCGCGACCTGTCCCGGCTACGCCCCGGCGACGGAGCGGGCGCGGCTCTCGCCCGGCAGGACCACCTCCGTCGTGCTGGAGCTCTCGGTGGGTCGCGAGCTTCGGGGTCGCGTACTGGATCCCGGCCGGCGTCTCGTGGCCGGCGCGACCGTGCGAGCGCTCGCGAACCCGCACGCGCGCTCCGGGGCGGCCGCCACGGCGACCACCGACGCCGCCGGGGAGTTCGCGCTGACCGATCTGCCCGACGAGGCGCTCTCGCTCGTCGCGGCGCACCCCGACTTCGCGGATAGCCAGCCCGCGATCGCCGAGCCGGGAGCCCGCTGGGTGGAGCTCGTCCTCACCGCCCCCTCGTCGGTCTCCGGATGGGTGCGCGGGCGCGACGGCTCGCCGGCGGCGGGCGCGTCGATCGCGCTCGCGGAAGGCGGACGGAGCGAGGCCGGCACTTCCACCGACGAGTCGGGTGCGTTCGCGCTGACGGGCGTGTCCGCGGGCGAGTACGAGATCGTCGCGCGTCTGGACGAGGACGCGGGTCGCGTCGCAATCACGCTCGAGGCCGGTCAGGACCTGGCGCGGGTCGAGGTCAGGCTGGCGGGTCCCTTCGCGGCCACCGGCACGGTAGTCACTCGGTTCACCGGTGGGCCGGTGCCAGGCGCCCGAGTCCGACCGCGACTCCTTCGCGGCAGCGGCGGTCGCGCCCCGTCATCGGTCCTCACCGACGCCGAAGGCGCCTTCGTGCTCGCGGGCTTGCCGCTCGACGTCGCCGAGCTGGAGATCCGCGCTCCAGGGCATCGCGCCGAGACGGTCGCGCTCGCCCCGACGGGACAGGACCTGGACCTGGGCGAGATCGCCCTCGAGCCGCGGGTGTTCGGTGGTGTGGGAATGACGCTGTCGGTCCGCGACGGCCGCGTGAAGGTGCTCGGCCTGTTCCAGGAGACGCCGGCATCCCGCGCCGGCCTTCAGTCCGGCGATCTCATCCTCGAGGTCGACGGCGAGCGGGTCGACGGCCTCGACCTCGACGACGTCGTCGGCCGGATCCGCGGCACCGAGGGATCGGGCGTGCGGATGCTCGTCCAGCGCGAAGGCGAGGCCGAGCCGTTTCAGATCGACGTGACCCGCGAGACGATCGACACCGACAGGCTGGAGCGCGAGTAACCGGGCTCAGCGGCTCGGCTGGGTCGTGGCCCCGTTCCTGATTCCTCTGGCCATCGTGTTGGTGAAGGTGAGGACGATGTGGCCACGGGCGCTCGGAGGCAGGCCGCGGGGCAGGCTCCGCAGGACGCGTACGATGCAACGCGCGACGACAGCGCTGTGCAAGTGGTCCTCGGCGACGGTCACCTGCTTGACGGTGCCGCGGGGGGTGGTCTCGAGGAGCATCCTGAGGTCGCCCGCGAGGGCGGGTGTCGCCGCGACCGCGCGGTCGTAGCACGTGCGGAGGTCGGGCATCTTGCGCTGAACGGCGGCGCCGAGCGCCTGCAGCGCCTCCATCCGCGTGCCGGGAAGGCTCTGAAGGTCCAGGTGCACATCCGAACGGGCCGTGATCGCGCCCGGGTCGGGAGGCGGGTCGTCGGCGAGCGCGAGCGAGGCTGGGAAGAGGCCCAGGAGAGCGGCGGCGACGATCGCGTTTCTCATGACCGGCAAGCGTAGCCGAAGGCCGAGGCGCGCGCACTCGACGGATCGCGCGGACTGTCCATCACGGCAGAAGCTCCGCCGAACGCAGGATCGCGGAGCCCGCGTGCTGCGTGTAGTCGATGCGGATGGTCAGATCGACCGCGCTCGCGGGGAAGCCCCCGCGCGCGCGGCGCGGATCGGGACAGAGGTGCTCGGTCTGGGGACCGAGCTGTCGCCTGAGCAGGAAACGCACGGCGGAGAAGACCTGCCGCTCGATCACCGGCGAACGGCGGCCCCACTTCCGGTGCAGGAGCGCCGTCGACACCATCGCCTCGGTCGTGCTGGCGGTGGGCGTGGTGCGCGGCGTCACGAAGGTTCCGAAGCCGTAGCTGCCCTCGCTGTCGAAGACCGTGGCGCCACGCCCGTACTGGGAGTCGCGCCTGAACCGCGCGAAGCCGTCGCAGAACTCGAGGTAGCGGCGGTTGCGAAGCCTAGGGTAGGCCTCGTTCGCGGCGATGCAGGTCCAGTGCTCCTCGCTGAAGAAGTACGGGGACAGGGGGAAGTCCCAGCCAGGGCCGGTCAGGAAGTCCAGGCCCCGCCTCGCCGCCTCCAGGTCCCTGCGATCCCCGAGCTCCTCGTGCAGCTTGAGGAGCGCCAGGATGGCCTCGCCCGTGTAGTACAGGAGCTGCCCGGGCTGCACGCTCTCGCTCCGCCGCGAGTATCGGTGGTGGAAGTCGCCGTTCGGCTTCTGCATGTCACGGATGAACTGGCCGATCGCGCGCATCTCGTGGTCGTAGCGGTCGTCGCCCGTGCCATGCCGGTACTCGGCCATGGCCACGACGGCGAGCGCCGCCGATCCGAGCGAGGCCCTCTGCTCGTCGCGCACGCAGCGGCGCGGCCCAGGTCCGCATCGGCGAAGGGTGTGGTCCACGATCCAGTCGAGCGCTCGACGAACGGACTGGTCGAAGCCCGGCTCGCGGGCGTGGCGGTAGAACTGGGCCAGGTAGTAGGTCGTGCCGGCGTGCCGCGGCAGGCTGTAGCGCGCGCCCTCGTCCTCGCGGTCCTCGATCGGATCATACAGGTACGTGTACTTGCCCGTGGGGCCGAGGACGGCCTGGCACCAGCGCGCTGCCTGCCTCGCGGCCTCGACCAGCTTGGGACGGGTCAGACGCGCGGTGTCGGGCTCCTGAAGAGGAACGCCGGGATCGCCCTCCAGGATCGTGTGGGAGCGGAACCGGAAGAGGCCTCGCGGCTCGTCGTCGAAGCGATCCTCGTCGACCCCGAGGTCGGCCGCGAGGAGCGCGAGCGCCCTGGCGATTCCGACGCCCATCTCGAACTGGAGTCGCTCGTTCACCCACTGGCGGTCGTACAGGTGACGGCCGATGAGCTCCCACTTCGTCACCACCGCGACCTTGCCGCGGCGCTCCGCTCCGAGCCCGTCCTCGCCCGCGACCAGCGAGAGCGCCAGGAGGTCGCGCTGGTCGATGAGCGGGGAGCGCGCGGTCGGGACCTCGACCCGGATCCGGGCCGCGGGGTCGAGGCCTCCCTTCTTCGCGAGCGCCCGACCTGCACGCTCGACGGCTCTTCCCAGCGTCCCACCCTCGAAGACGCGGAGCTCCTGGCGTCCACGCAGGAAGACGCTCGCCACCAGCGGCGCGGGGAGCTCGGCGTCGAGCGCCCGATGGCTGGGCCTGGCGGGTGGCGGGCGGCCTTCGAGCACCGATCGGAGATGGGCGACCACCCAGCGCTCGACCACGGCCGGAACGGGAGGCCCCGCCTCCAGGCGCAGCGAGCGCCCGATCACGATCGACCCCACCGCGGCGGTCGCGACGACCGCGAGGAGCGCGCTCGAGGTCCTGCGCGTCACGTGCCGGATGCCAGGCGCCGAAAGTGGGCCAGCTCGACGATCGGCAGGACGAGGAGGTACGGGACGAGGAGCGCGACCAGAAGCGAGAGAACCGCGGTGCCGCCCTCCCCGACCGCTCCGTAGATGCCGTGCAGGAATCCGATCGACAGGATGATCCCGACGAGGACGATCATCCCGAACGCGAGGAGCACTCCGGCCGCCGCCTGACCCGCGCGCCGAGCCCAGGGTGCCCGGGCCAAGAGCGCGAGTCCCGACGCCAGGAGCACGAGCGAGCTCACCGTTCCCAGCACATCGACGACCATGTGTCGCGCGGGGAGCACCTCGAGGATGATCACACCGAGAGCCACACCGTACGCGAGGTTCACCGCTCCGAAGATGCGAGAAAGATCCTTGAGCACGGCAAGGACCTTAGCGGCCGCCTCGATTCGTTTGCAAGCGCCGTCACGCGGGGATGGCCGCCATGCTAAGCTGCCTTCTTTTTCCAGCCGAAGGAGGGCTCATGGGGGCGAGCGAGTTCGAGGAGGCCTACGGCGCCGACGAGAGCCAGAGGAACAGGGACGCGCAGCGTCTGGGCGAGTCGATCCTCCGCGAGAAGTGCGGCGGGGTCGGCATCCACGATGCATTGACGGTGCCGCACACGGCCACGATCCGCGAGGCCATCGACGTGATGGTGCAGAACCGCGTGGGTTGCGTGCTGGTGGTCGATGGCAAGACGCTCGTCGGCATCTTCACCGAGCGGGACGTGATGACGCGCGTCGTCCACAACGGAATCGCCCAGGACCGTCCAATCACCGACGCCATGACCCCGGACCCGGCGGTCCTCGGACCGAACGACCCGCTGGTGTTCCTGCTGAACAGAATGGTCGACGGCGGCTTCCGCCACGTGCCGATCGTCGACCTGCAGTCACACCCGCTCGGCGTGATCTCGGTTCGCGGGGTCGTCGAGTGGGTCGTCTCCCATGTCCGTCGTGCGGTCCTCAACCTGCCGCCGAGGGTGCGCGAGTCGTACCCGCCGCAGCGGGAAGGCGGCTAGGACCTCACGGCGTGAACATCGTCAGCGTCACCCACGCCGGACCGAGGCCATCCGCGGCAGGGGCGACGCCCGCGCCCGCCCTGGTGTACTTGCACCGGATCAGAAACTCGTGCGGACTGCTGTCCCACCAGCCGTCGATGAAGTCGGCGACGGTGCCACGGATTCGCCCGTAGGCCTCGCCGACCTCCGAGTAGCCGACGCTCTGCGCATCCATCCTGTCCCGGATCTCGCCGTCGTCGGGGTAGTAGTCGTTGGCCGCGGCCATCGCGACCGAGTGCAGGCGCGCCACCTCGGCGGCGCCGGCGTCCCACTCGAACCCCGCGCCGCCGCAGACTCCCTCCTCCGCCCGGGCCGCGTTCACTCCGTCGAGGATCTCCTGGGCCAGCGCGGCGCAGGAGGCCTCGTCGGTGCACGAGCCGAGGTCGGCGTCGCCATCTGCATCTGCATCTGCATCGGCGTCCGCGTCGGCGTCCGCGTCGGCGTCCGCGTCGGCGTCCGAGTCCGCGTCGGCGTCCGAGTCGGAGTCGGTGTCCGAGTCCGAGTCGCCGTCGCCGCCGCTGTCGTCCGGGACGCAGGTTCCGTCGACCTCGCGTGTTCCTGGCCCACAGTCGGCGCCGCCTCCGCACCCCCCGAGTCCCAGAGCACACACGAGCAGCGTCAGGACTGCCAACAGCCGGTTGGACGTCATGGCCGGAGCGTACTGCAAACCCGCGGCCACGGGAGATCCACGTCCGTGCCGCGTCCGGCGACATGTCCAACGCGCGGTGTCGGCTCCGCAGGCGCCCCGTTTGCTCCGGATCCGGGCAGCCTGCTGGGGTCGAGAGCACCGCCCTGCTTGACCATTGCCTGGGCCATTGGCTATCTCAAGGACCGTGGCGCTGCCGTCGCTGGTTCCGCCCTCGGCCTCGCGAGGGATCTCGTCGAGGTCGACGCTCCTGTCGCTGGCGATCCACGGGGCGCTCCTCGCGATCGCGGTGATCCTGTCGGCGAGCGTCGCCGCGCGGCGCGACCAGCGCAAGGTCAAGCTGACGTTCTACGACAAGGCCGCTCCCGAGGCGCAGCCGGTCGCAGCTCCGGCGCCGGCCCAGGCCGCGGCGCCCGCTCCCCGCCGCCGCTTCACGGCGCGCAAGGTCATCTCGACGGCACCGCCTCCTCCTCCGAGCGAGCCGTCGCCGTACGACACGCCGTTCGAAGCGCCCGCGCCTTGCACCGGGGCCGACTGCGGCGGACCGACTGGAGGCACCGGGCCTCCGAACGCCACCGGGACGGCGATCGGCGGCAGCGGGACGGGCACGGGCACCGGACCGGCGCCTCCGCCCCCGGCGCCGATGTACCTCACCTCCGGGATGACCCGTCCCCGCCTCCTCTCGGGGGCGCAGCCGCAGTACACGGCGCAGGCGCGCCGCGCACGCGTCGAGGGCGACGTCGTCGTCCGGATCGAGATAGGAGAGGACGGTCGCGTTCGGGACACGAAGATCCTGCGCGGCCTGGCGCTCCTCGACGAGGAGGTCCTGCGCGTCGTGCGCGGCTGGCGGTTCTCGCCGCCGATGCATCGGGGGCGTGCCGTGTCCATCTACCTGATTCAACGCATCTCCTTCCATCTGGAGGACTGACCGTGCACTTCGGATTCGCAGAGATCTGGCACTCGATGGGACCGATCGCGAAGCTGGTCGTGCTGCTCCTCGCGGTGATGTCGGTCGCAGCCATCTCGATCGGCATCGATCGGGCGCTCGTCGTCCTCAGGCCGCGCAGGGCGGGCTACCGCTATGCGTCGAGCGTGCAGCAGCACCTCGTAGGGGGCCGGTTCGAGGACGCGGCGAAGGTCGACGCGAAGGGCGGGGGCGCGATGGCGCGCGTCGTCTCCGCGGGGCTCACGGAGTACCTCGACTCGCGGCAGCAGGCGCCGTCGCTCGCCGAGACGATCGTCTCCGTCGAGGCCACCCTCGACCGGGTGATCGACGGGGAGGTCGCCAAGCTAAGGCGTGGCCTCGGCGCGCTCGCCACCATCGGCTCGATCTCACCGTTCGTCGGGCTGTTCGGCACGGTCGTCGGCATCGTCAACGCCTTCCGTGAGATCGCCCGGACGGGCTCGGGTGGGCTGGGCGCGGTCTCGGCCGGCATCGCGGAGGCGCTGGTCACGACCGCGTTCGGGATCCTTGTCGCGATCCCCGCGGTCGTCCTGTTCAACTACTTCACCGGCCAGGTCGACGCCACCGAGAAGGCGCTCTCCGACGCGTCGGGAGTCGTCGTCGACTTCATCCGGAAGGCCGGCTGGAACGGGGCGAAGGCGAAGGGGCTCGAGGCTGCGAGTTGAAGCGGCGGCGTTCGAGCTCCGAGCTGCAGGCCGAGATCAACATCACGCCGCTCGTCGACGTGGTGCTGGTGCTCCTGATCATCTTCATGGTGATCACGCCGTACCTGCAGCGCGGCGTCGAGCTCAAGCTCCCGTTCGCCGAGAACGTTCGGTCGCGCGAGGAGGACGGCGAGGAGCCGGTCATCGTCTCGATGCGCAAGGACGGCAAGCTCTTCCTCGGGACCGAGGAGGTCACGCGGCAGACGCTCCTCGCCCGCCTCCGCGTTCGGCTCCGCGGCCATCCGGACCGCGAGGTCCTGCTCAAGGGCGACGAGCGGCTACGCTACGGACAAGTCCGCGAGATCCTCGAGTGGCTCAGGGCCTCGGGGGCGCCGTCCGTCTCTCTGGCCACCGACACGCGGGAGCAAGGCTGAGATGGCGATCCAGCTCGCGAAGACGGGCAAGGTCGCGCCGGTCATCAACGTGACCCCGCTCGTCGACGTCGTGCTGGTGCTCCTCATCATCTTCATGGTGATCGCGCCCTTGCTCGAGAAGGAGATCGTCGTCAACCTCCCGGCGGCGCAGATGGCCGACTCGAACCCCGAGAACGACACGCAGATCGTCATGGACCTCGGCCCCGACGGCAAGGTCCAGGTCAACGGCGTCGACGTGGCGCGCGGGCGCCTCGAGGAGCACCTCCGCTCGCTCATCGCCCCTCGCCGCGACAAGGTCGTGTTCTTCCAGGCCGACGACGCGGCGGGGTATGGCGACGCCGTACGCGTGCTCGACGCCGCGCGCGGGGCCGGCGCAGAGACGATCGGCACGGTGCTGGCGACGCCTGGCAGGTGAGCCGGATGGGGACACGCACCCGATCGGCAACTGCCCGTCACTGCTGCGGTTCCAGACACAACCGCGCATTTCGCACCCGATGGAGCCGGATGGGGACACGCACCCGATCGGCAACTGCCCGTCACTGCTGCGGTTCCAGACACAACCGCGCATTTCGCCCT
>JACPQR010000212.1 GCA_016190375.1 Deltaproteobacteria bacterium | reverse complement strand
TGCTTGCGGCCGCCCTGCGGCGGCACCGAGGCGACCGTGCCCTCGAGGATCTTCAGCAGCGCCTGCTGCACGCCCTCGCCCGAGACGTCGCGCGTGATCGACGGGTTCTCCCCCTTGCGGGCGATCTTGTCGATCTCGTCGATGTAGACGATCCCGCGCTGCGCCTTCTCGATGTCGTGATCGGCGTTCTGGATCAGGTTGACGATGATGTTCTCGACGTCCTCGCCGACGTAGCCGGCCTCGGTGAGCGTCGTGGCGTCGGCGATGGCGAAGGGGACGTTGAGGATCCGTGCCAGCGTCTGGGCGAGGAGCGTCTTTCCGCAGCCGGTCGGGCCGAGGAGGAGGATGTTCGACTTCTGCAGCTCGACGTCGTCCGAGGTGATCCGCGCGTCGATCCGCTTGTAGTGGTTGTGGACGGCCACCGCGAGGATCTTCTTCGCGCGCTCCTGTCCGACGACGTAGTCGTCGAGGACCTGCTTGATCTCCGCGGGCTTGGGGATCGAGGTCAGCCCCGGGTACTGATCCTCCTTCTCGATCTCCTCGGCGATGATGTCGTTGCACAGACCGATGCACTCGTCGCAGATGTACACGGTCGGGCCCGCGATGAGCTTCTTGACCTCCTTCTGGCTCTTTCCGCAGAAAGAGCAGGAGAGGTTCTGGTGTCCGTCGTCGCGCCGTCGATCCATCTCAACCAGTCGTCACGTCGAACCCACGGTGCCCGCCGAAAACCCGGTGTTTCCGCGAGCCAAAGCGTCCTGACGCATTATATCCGCCCACCGGCCATGCGCAAACAACCGGGACGGACTCGAGCGCCGGGACCGCAAAGCCCATCCACATCGATGCTCATGCGGAGGAGGTGCGCCGGTTCTGCACGAGGATCTCGTCGATGATCCCGTATTCCTTGGCCTCGGCCGAGCCCATGTAGAAGTCGCGCTCCGTGTCCCGCTTGATCTTGTCGGGCGGCGCGCCGGTGCACTTGACCATGATGTCGTTGAGCCGTTCCCGCAAGAGCAGAATTTCGCGCGCATGGATCTCGATGTCGCTGGCCTGACCGCTGACGCCGCCGAGCGGCTGGTGGATCAGGATCCGCGAGTTCGGCAGCGCAGACCGGCGGCCCCTGGCGCCGGCAGCCAGGAGCACTGCCCCCATCGACGCCGCCTGCCCGAGGCAGATGGTCGACACGGGGCAGCGCACGTACTGCATCGTGTCGTAGATCGCCAGTCCCGAGGTGACCGCTCCGCCAGGGGAGTTGATGTAGAGCATCACCTCCTTGTCCGGGTCCTCGCTCTCCAGGAAGAGGAGCTGGGCGATGATCACGTTGGCGACGTCGTCGTTGATCGGCGTGCCGAGGAAGATGATCCGGTCCTTGAGCAGGCGCGAGAAGATGTCCCAGCTCCGCTCTCCGCGGTGGGTCTGCTCGACTACCTGGGGGTACGGGATGAACGCGGACTCGACGGGATGCTTCGGAGACGTCATTGAGCTCTCTCTTGGTTCAAGGCGGCGGAGGCGCGGCCGCCTCGCCCTCGGAGGCAGCGACATCGACAATGGTAGCTTTGCGCAGTAGCAGGTCAAGCGCCTTCTCCTCGACGAGCTGCGCCTTGAGCGCGGCCAGCCGATCCCCCGACGCGATCTCCGCGCGGACCTTCGCGATGTTCTTCCCGCTGCGCTTCGCGATCGACTCCAGGCGCGCCTCGACGTCCTCGTCGGTCGCGGCCAGGCTTCGCTGCCGGGCGAGCTCCATGATGAGCAGGCCCGCCCTGACCTTCTGCTCGGCCTGCACCCGCAGGCGCTCGCGCATCTCGTCGGAGAGCCGGAGGCCCTTCGGGTCGGGCGCGACGGCCTCGAGGAGGCTTCTCTCCATCTGGGCGATGTGCTCGTCGACGAGGGAGGGCGGCACGGGGACCGGGTTCTTCTCGCAGAAGTCGGCGACGACCGAGTCCCGGACCGCACGCTCCACCGCGGCCTGCTTCTGCTCGGCGATCCGCTCGCGCACGGAGGTCCTGAGCTCGTCGAGCGTCTCGTGGTCGCCGAGGTCCTTGGCGAGCTCGTCGTCGAGCGCGGGCAAGAGCAGCTCCTGGATCGACTTGACGTGGATCACGAAGGAGGCAGTCTTGCCGCGGAGCTCCGGCCGGCCGCTCTCCGGGTCGAACGTGTGGGTCGCGGTCCGCTCGTCGCCGGCGTTCGCGCCCAGGAGCGCCGCCTCGAACTCGGGCAGGACGTCGCCCGTGCCGAGCTCGACGGCACGGTCCCGGGCGCCCATGTCCGTCCTCGCGGTGCCCTCGACGCTCACGTCGTAGTCGACCTTGACGACGTCTCCCTTCGCCGCGGGGCGCGGCGGATCGGGCGTGCGAAGGACCGCCTGGGCCCGGCGGATCGACTGCAGCTCCGACTCGACCTCCTCGTCCTTGACCGAGGCCGACGGTCGCTTCCCCGCCAGTCCCTCGATCACGAGCTCGGACATCTTGGGCCGGATCTCCACCTGGGCCGTGAAGCGGAACGGCGTGCCCGGCTCCATGCGCGAGGGCTCGACCGAGGGCGTGGTCACCGGATGGAGCTTGCGCTGCTCGATCGCCAGCATCAGCGACTCGCTCATCAGGCGACCGCCGACGTCCTGCGTCACCTCGCGCCCGAAGTAGCGCTCGAGGAGCTTGCGCGGAACCTTGCCGGGCCGAAAGCCGCGAATCCTCGCCTTCTTGCCGACCTTCGCGTAGGCCTCCTCGAGCGCGGCGGACACCTGTTCCCAGGGCAGCTCCACCGCGATCTCGACGAGGACGGGCGACTTCTCGGTGACGTTGACCTTCATGCGAGGGATGGACCACTAGCCCCCGAGCCGATCGTTGTCAACCAGGGGACGAGGTTAACAAGTTCACGAAAGGGGACCGAATTCACAAGCTCACGAGTGGTTGGTGAACTTGTTAACCTCGTCCCCTAGAAGCGGACCACGCCGAGGTCGTTCAGCGCTTCGGTCGCCTCCTCGGGGGTGCCATCGCTCATCTGGGTGTAGAGGATGATCGCCGCGGCGGCGGCCACGCCGGCGCCGATGAAGAGCGCGGTCGAGAGGAGCGCGTTGCGTCCGTGCCTCGTCTCGATCGGACCGCACGGGTCGGTGTCGTCTCCTTCGCGGCAGGACTCGGCCGCCCAGTCGTCGGACGCCGATTTCGTCATCACCCCGAAGACGCTTCCGCCGATCGCCAGTCCGCCGGCCGCGACCGCGGAGACCCACACCCAGGTCGGAGAGATGCCGCCCGGGTCCCGGGGCTCCTGGAGGTGAAGGTCGGGCTGCTCGTCGATCCGATCGTCCAGGTGGTCATCGGGCAGGGCCGAGGAGACCGGGACGAGGTCGATCTCGACCGTCCTGTGCTCCGACTGACGCAGCTCGGCGCCGTCGTTGTTCCACCGCGCAGGCTGGTGGCCCTCGCGGGTGAGCCGGACGGCGACCGGGCCAGGCTGGACCTTGACCGTCACCGGGCTCGTGCCCCGGTCGATTCCGTTGACCGTCACGGTCGCGCCCGGCGGATCGGTCCTGATGTCGAGCTCGGCCAGGAGGCGCCCGAGCCGCGCGATCTCCGCCTCGACCTCGCGCTTGCGCGCATCGTCGACCGCGTCGCTCCCCCGGACGCCCTCGAGCGTCCTCGTGGCGTCCTCGATGCGACCGAGCCCGCTCTGCGCGGCGGCGACGTTGATGAGCAGGAGCGGGTTCGGGTAGAGACGGTACGCCTGCTGGTACTCGTCGAGCGCGACCTGGAAGTTGTTGGCCGCGAGCGCCGCCTGCCCGCGCTCGGCGTGCTGCCGCGCAGCCTCGACGTTCGGATCCCTCGGCTGCGCCTGGGCGCCGGCCGACAGGAACGAGAACGAGAACGACGCGGCGATGAACGCGACTCTCATGGTCTGGTCCGCCTTTGCTTGAAGATGTCGTTGGTGTCCAGCTTCAGACCCTGGCGCGGGCCCGAGCCCGCCGGGCGGCTCTTGAGGATGCGCGGTGATTGCGGAGGAGGCGCGGCTTCCGCCGTTCGCTCCGCCGTCAGCTCCAGGTTGCCGCCGGTCGCCGCTCCGGTGCCGAGCGTGCCGCGCAGCGTCACGCGGTCGCCGGACACGAAGGAGCGCAAGACTCCACGGCCCGAGCTCTGCGGGCCTCGCCACGAGAACGTCAGGACGGATCCCGTCACCGTGCCGCGAAGGGTGGCGCGTCGTCCCCTCCGCCCGAACGAGCCCGTGACCGTCGTCCCGTGCTGCTCGAGATCGAGAGCTCCGCCAGTCAGCGTGTAGGTGCCGGTCCAACCCCGAGGCGGTGCCGCGAGCTCGTAGCCTGGCGGTGCCTCGGGAAGCTCGTCTCGAGGCGCAGGCGTCGGCTGCGGGCCCGGTCCCTCCGCGGGCGGCACGGCCGGCTCAGGCGGCGCCACGCCCAGCGGCAGCGCGGGCCGATCGCGTTCAGGCACAGGGAGCGGAAGAGAAGGACCGTGCGCGAGGACCCGTATCGGCGGCTCGGGAGAGAGCTCGGGCGAGCTGTCGCGGACGACGATGACGAGGGCCACGGCGAGGACGGCGAGCGCCGTGCCGATGGCGACGAGGACGTTGCGAGGAGCGGTGATCGGCGATCGCGCAGTCAAGCTGAGCGTCGGCGACTGGACGGGTGGAGGCGTCGCCGAATCCACGACAGTCGAGCCGGAAAAGCCAGACCTGGCCGAGGGCAACGGGGTCGCCGCGTTCGTCGGCTCGTCGTCCGTGACCGTCACGGTCTCCGACGGCAGGAGGTTCTCCGCCGGAGTCGGAAGGGGAATGATGCTGGTAGGCGCGGACTCGAGGAGGAGCACGGACTGGACCGGCTCGGCCGCCGTCGGCGACGAGTCGGTGGCCGCGGCGTCCACCTCCTCGATCTCGGGCTCCTCGGCATCGGGCTCCGGGGCAGGCGGCGCTGGCTCTAGCCTCTCGAGGATCCCGCTCTCCGCCTTGGCGTCCGCCGTGCGGGCCAGCCGCGCGAGCGTCCATGGCTGGGAGCCCTCCTCGGACGGCATGGACGGGAGCGAGGCGCCCCTCGAGCCCGACATCATGAGGTAGTCGCGCAGCGCCTGGTAGACATGGCTGGCGTCGGGAGGGCGATCGCCGGGCTGCTTCTGGAGGAGTGCGTGGACCAGGATCTCGAGCGCCTCGGGCGGCGCGACCTTCGCCCCGATGGACTCCATGAGCGGCACCGGCTCCCGGATGTGCTTGCCCAGGACCAGCACGGCGTCCTCGTCCTGAAACGGGGGGACGCCGGTGAGCATCTCGTAGAGCACGACACCCATCGAGTACAGGTCGGTCCTCTGGTCGAGCGGCTTTCCCCTCGCCTGCTCGGGCGACATGTAGATCGGCGTCCCGACGATGGTGCCGATCTGCGTCAGGAGCGTGCTCGGCCGGGAGTCGTCCGCCGTCATGATCCGCGCGAGCCCGTAGTCGAGGACCTTGACGAGGAGCGAGCCGTCGTCGGAGGTCCCGAGGAAGATGTTGTCCGGCTTCAGGTCCCGGTGGACGATCCCCTTGCGGTGCGCCTCGACCAGCGATCGGCAGACCTGGGCCGCGACCTCGGCGGCCAGCTCCGGGGCGATCCGGCCCTTCTCGGTGAGGCGCTGCTGGAGGCTCTCGCCGACCAGGAGCTCCATCGCGAGGTAGAGCGTCCCGTCCTCGGCCTGACCGAAGTCGTAGATGGTGACGGTGTGCGGGTTCGTGAGCGCGCAGGCGATCTTGGCCTCGCGCAGGAAGCGCGAGGCGACCTTGGCGTCCTGGATCAGGGACCGGTGGATGACCTTGAGCGCGACGGGCCGACCCAGCGGCCACTGCTCCGCCCGGTAGACCGTGCCCATCCCCCCTTCGCCGAGCCGCGCCTGGATGGCGTATCGCCCGAGGGTGGTGCCGATCAGGGGGTCGATGAGTGGCTGTGACGGCTGCCCCATTTGGGCCCCCACAGTATATGGGGATGTGGGTCGACCCTCAACGTTCGCCGGTCGGTTCCGCCACGGACAGCTTGGTGAGCTCGACCCCCAGGCGCTCGGCGAACTCGAAGATCCGCTGGTCGCGGTAGAATTCGCCGAAGCAGATCCGGGTGAGCCCCGCGTTCGCGATCAGCTTGAAGCAGGGCCAGCAGGGGCTCGCGGTCGTGTAGATCGAGCCCTTCTCGATCCGCACTCCGTTCTTCGCGGCCTGGAGGATCGCGTTGGCCTCGGCGTGCACGGTCCGGACGCAGTGGTCGTCCTCCATCAGATGGCCGGCCTCGGAGCAGTGCTCGAGACCGCGGAGGCTCCCGTTGTAGCCCGTCGACAGGATCGTCTTGTCGCGCACGATCACGGCGCCGACGTGCTTGCGGTCGCACGTCGCGCGGGTCGCGACCTGGACGGCGATGTTCATGAAGTACTGGTCCCAGCTCGCTCGGACGTGAAGCGTCATCGGCCCTCCTCAACCACGATCGCGATCGCCATGGGCGTCCGACCGAGCTGATTGCGCACGAAGCGGCGGAGCGCGAGGCGGGCGGTCTCGCGCACGTCCTCGCGGTCGGTGCGGCGAACCTCGGGCATCTCCTCGATCGCCTCCGCGACCGCGCGGCCGGCGCGCTCTTCGAAACCGGGCGCGGGATCGGTGACTCCCCGGAACGTGACGAGGGGCCGGCCTCCCGGCGCCCTGCCCCGCCAGGGCAGGACCACGACGGCGACGCCGACGTCGGCCAGGACCAGCCGCTCGCGCAGCGCTGCCGGTCCGATCGCGCTGCCGTCGATGTGAACGCGGCCGTGCGGGACGAGGCCGCCGGTCTCGAGGGATCCGGTCGCATCGAGCTCCAGGGCCTCGCCATCCTCGATCAGCCGGACGTTCGCCACGCCGACCGACCTCGCCAGCTCCGCGTGACGTTCGAGGAAGAGCCTCGGCCCGTGGATTGGCACGAACGCGCGGGGCCGACACATCTCGATCAGCGCGCGCTGCTCCGTCTGGTGGGCGTGTCCCGACACATGGACGCCGGGCTCGATCGAGCGATGCACGACCCGGGCCCCGAGCCGGGCGAGCGCGGTGAAGAGGCGCTGGACCGGGCGGTCGTTTCCGGGGATCACCCGGTTCGAGAAGATCACGGTGTCGCCGTGGACGACCCTCATCGGCCGGGAGGGATCTGCAGCGGCGATCCGCGTCAGCGCGGAGCCCGGCTCGCCCTGCGTCCCGGACACCACGGCGAGGATCGACCTTCGCGGCAGACCCGCGGCGACCTCCGGCTCCACGACGAGGTCGCTCCTGCGGCGCAAGAGGCCCGCGGCGAGCGCCACTCGCTCGTGCGTCTGCACGGAGCGCCCGACGAGCGTCACCTTGCGCCCGTGCTCGGCCGCGAGGTCGAAGAGGATCTGGAGGCGATGGACGTTCGAGGAGAAGAGCGCGACGAAGACCGCTCCCTGCGCGCCGTCGATCAGCCGGCCGAGCACATCCCTGACGTCGAGCTCGCTGCCGGACTCGCCGGCCACCTCGGCGTTCGTCGAGTCGGAGAGCAGAAGGGCGATGCCTTCGGCGGCGAGCTGACGGATGCGGCCCTCGTCGAAGCGCTGTCCATCGACGGGCGACCGGTCGATCTTGAAGTCGCCGGAGTGCAGCACGCGGCACGAAGGCGTGTCGATGCAGAGCGCCGTCGAGTCGGGCATCGAGTGGGTGACGCGGATCGGCTCGACCGAGAACGGGCCGGCGTCGAAGCGGACTCGGGGCCGAGTCTCGACGAAGCGCGGCTCGCGGCCGAGGTCATGCTCCTTCAGTCGCTCCCGGACGAGCGCGAGTGCCAGGGGTGGGCCGTAGACGGGGACGTCGATCTGCCGGAGGAGGTACGGGACCGCGCCGATGTGGTCCTCGTGGCCGTGGGTGAGGATCAGGGCCTCGGGGCGGGCGGGGCCCTGGACGAGGTACGTGAAGTCGGGGTGGATGACGTCGACGCCCGGGGCCTCGTCGTCGGGGAAGAGCACGCCGCAGTCGACGAGGATCGAGCGGCTCCCGGCCTCGAGAGCCAGGCAGTTCATGCCGATCTCGCCCAGCCCGCCTAGCGGGACGATCCTCAGTCGGGAGGTCACCTGCTGAAGTCGTTCGTGTGGTCGAGGATGTCTGCGCAGGAGCCGGCGCCCCAGCCATCCGCGCGCAGGGCGATGAACTCGCTGCCCTCGGTCACGGGCTCGATCTCGGGGAGGTTCTCGAGGACGCTCGGCGTGTCGAGCGGAAGGTCCGACAGCTCGATGTCGCTCCCGACGAGCGCGTAGTCGAGGGTGGGATCGACGGTCCCGACCAGCGTGTTCTCGTCGAGCACGAAGCCAACGAGCGTCGGCTTGGTCCGGAGCGTGACGTAGGCGGCGCCGTTGATGGCCTCGCTCGTGGCCGTGAGCGTCACGCCGGGGTTCGAGTCGCCGTCCTCGTCGGCCACGCTGTCCCAGCCGTCGACGCAGTCCTGCGGCTCGCCCCCGTCGTTCGGCCCGCACCCCTGGGTGGTCGAGCTCCACTCCGGCAAGGGCGTGTCGAGGTCGTCGTCGAAGTCGGTGCCGAGGATGAGGACGACGTCGGACGGGCGGAGCGTCGCGCAACCGTCCTCGGCGGTCAGCGTCGCCGTTCCCGGGAAGTCCATCGTGGGCAAGTAGGCGGCGAGATCGTCGCCGAGCGCGAGCTCGAGCGTGATGCTGTTCTCGCAGTCGTCGGTGACCGTGCCCGGCGGCGCGGGCAGCACGATGTCGCAGAAGGTGACGACCGACTCGATGTCCTCGCCCTGATGGCTCGTGATGTCGTACCGGAGGTAGATCGTGGCGGTCGCGATGGTCGGCGACTCGGGACAGACGTGGACCAGCGCGTTGGGTCGCTCCGTCAGCCGCGCCTGGAGCGTCGTCTGCACGCCCCAGACGCCCGTCAGGTCGACGCTCGCCGGATCCGCGACGCAGTCGGCGTCGCCGTCCCCGTCGCCGTCGGCATCGCCGTCGGCGTCCGCGTCCGAGTCGGCATCGGCGTCGCCATCCGTGCCGGTGTCGTCGTCGTCGCCGCAGCCGGAGGCAAGGAGGAGCAGGAACGGAATACAGAGGGCAAGGAGGAACGCGCGCATGAGGCCGGACCCTATCATTACCTCGCCGAGTCCCACAACGGGCCGCCCGCCCCCTAGTGCGTTGCCTTTCGAGATCGCCCGTGTTAACCAGGCGCGGCCATGCTCGCCAGCGCTCGGTTCTCGCCCTGCCTCGTCGCCTTGATCGCGCTGTCGTTCCCCGCCTCGGCTGCGGCGCAGCGCCGTCGGCCCGCGCAGCCGCCACAGCCCGCGCAGCCCGAGGAGCCCGCCCAGCCGCCCGCCGAGGAGGAGCCCGCCGAGGAGGAGCCCGCGCCCGAGGAGCCCGCCGGCCAGGAAGGCGAGACGGGAGCGGAGGGCGAGGAAGAGGGGACGATGCAGCTCCGCGCCCCGATGCTCGAGGAGGGCGCTCCGGCGACGGAGGGCGAGGAGGAGCAGCAGCCCGGCGTCAGCCCCGAGGAGGCACGCCAGCGCCTCTTGCACCCGGGAGGGGAGGGAGAGGGCGAGCACGAGGCGGCCGAGGAGGAGGCGCTCGGCCCCTGGGCCTCGAAGGCGCTGCCGCTCTTCGCGATGCACGGCTACTTCCGCACGCGCTTCGAGCTCTTTCATCAGTTCCATCTGGGGTGGGGCGCGAATCCGGACCTGGGACTGCCGCCCTTCCCGCGTCCCCTCGAGTCGGACCTCGAGCTCTGCGGCGAAGGCGGGGATCCCGACAGCGCCGAGTGCGAGAACAACACGCTCGCCGGCGCGAACCTGCGACTGCGGATGAACCCGCAGATCAACGTCTCCGACGAGGTGCAGATCAACGCGCAGCTCGATCTGTTCGACAACCTCGTCCTCGGCTCGACGCCCGAGGGGTTCGATACCAGGACCGATGATCCGGCACGCCCCGGCCAGCCAGCGCCGATCAGCCCCTGGGCGCCGCTCCGCGCTTTCTCCTCCACTCAGCAACCGCTCGACGCCCGCAACTCGCTCACCGACTCGATCGTCCTTCGCCGCGCCTGGGCTCAGGTCAGGACCGACCTCGGCGTCCTGCGCTTTGGCCGCATGGGATCGGAGTGGGGGCTGGGCGTCCTCGCGAACGGCGGCGACCAGCTCCAGAGCGACTACGGCGACATCGCGGACCGCCTGCTCTTCGCGACACGGGTCGCGGGAATCACCATCGCGCCGATCATCGACTTCCCCGCGGAAGGCCCGACGAGCCGCTTCAGCTACGACCACATGGGCCAGCCGTACGACCAGTCGCAGCTCGACGACGTCAACCAGTACATCCTGGTCATCGCCCGCAAGCTCGACGAGGAGGACCTGCGCGACCGCCTCCAGCTCGGCCAGCTCACGCTACAAGGTGGGTTGTACCTCGTCTATCGCGACCAGATCCTCACGACCGAGTACACCGAGCCGATGGGCTTCATGTCCGAGACGCCGCTCATCGCTCGCCGGGGCGCCCAGGCATGGATCCCCGACCTGTGGTTCCAGCTCCAGTACAAGAAGCTGCGGCTCGAGCTCGAAGGTGTGTTCATCTACGGCACGATCGAGAGCATCGAGACGGGAGGCGGCTACTCGTTCGGCGACTACACCGTGGCCCAGTACGGGGGCGTCCTGCAGGTCGATTACCGGCTGATGAACGACAAGCTCAGGCTGGGCTTCGAGTCCGGGATCGCTTCGGGCGATCCCGACGTCGAGGGGATGTCGCCGCAGAATGGGCTCCTCGTCCAGCTCACCGACGACAAGACCATCTCCACCTTCCGGTTCGACCGCGACTACAACGTCGATCTGATCCTCTGGGAGGAGATCTTCAAGGCCGTGGCGGGGGCCTACTACTTCCGGCCGAACATCTCCTACGACTTCATCAACTCGAGCCTCGGCCAGCTCTTCGGGGCGCGGCTCGACATCGTCTGGTCGCGGGCGATGTGGCCGGTTCAGACGCGCGGCAACCACGCCGACCTCGGCGTCGAGATCGACGCGCAGCTCTACTACCGCTCCGAGGACGGAGTGTCTCTGGTCGACGGCTTCTACGCCGGGATCCAGTACGGGATCCTCATCCCGCTCGCCGGGATGGGCACGCAGGACAACGAGAGCCCGTCGGTCGATCTGGCGAGCGCGCAGACTTTGCAGGCGATCCTGGCCGCGGTGTACTGATTGGCCGCCGCGAAGACGCAGTTCGTTTGCCAGAAGTGCGGCGCGGCGAGCGCCAAGTGGCTCGGGCGCTGCGCGGCCTGCGGCGAGTGGGCCTCGCTCGTCGAGGAGGCGGTGCGCGGCGGCCAGGGCCGCGGCGCGGCCCGCGTCACCCGCGCCACGTCGGCGGCGGTGCCCTCCTCGGCGGTGCCGTCGGGCGTCGCCTCGCGGAAGACCACGGGGATCGGCGAGCTGGATCGCGTCCTCGGCGGAGGGCTCGTCGACGGATCGCTGGTCCTCGTCGGGGGCGACCCCGGGATCGGCAAGTCGACGCTCCTGTTGCAGGCAGCGGCGGGGATCGCGCGCGGTGCCGGCGTCAAGGTCCTGTACGTCTCGGCCGAGGAGTCGGTGGGTCAGACGGCGCTGCGCGCGCAGAGGCTCGGCGTCGCCGACGAGCGCGTGCTGCTCCTCTCCGAGACGTCGCTCGAGACGGCGATCGCCACGATCGAGACCGAGCGACCGGCCGCGGTCGTCGTCGACTCGGTGCAGACGGTCTTCTCGGCCGAGCTCGACGGAAGCGCGGGGAGCGTGGGGCAGATCCGCGAGGTCGCGGCGCGCTGCCAGGACGTGGCGAAGTCGCGCGGAATCGCCGTCATCCTCGTTGGCCACGTGACCAAGGACGGCGCGCTGGCGGGCCCCAAGGTGCTCGAGCACATCGTCGACACGGTGCTCTACTTCGAGGGCGAGCGCGGTCATCCGTTCCGCGTGCTCCGCGCGGTCAAGAACCGCTTCGGCAGCGCGAGCGAGGTCGGCGTGTTCGACATGGCGCGCGAGGGCCTGCGCGAGGTCAAGGACCCGTCACGGCTGCTCCTCGCCGAACGTCCCAGGGACGCCTCGGGCTCCGTGGTCGTGGCCTCCGCCGAGGGATCCAGGCCGATGCTCGTCGAGATCCAGGCGCTCGTCGCCTCTTCGGGGCTCGGAACGCCGCGCCGCGCGGCGACCGGCTTCGACGTCTCGCGCGTGGTCGTGCTCCTCGCGGTGCTCGAGCGCTCCGCGAAGGTCTCGACGGTGAGCCAGGACGTCTTCGTCAACGTCGCCGGCGGCGTGCGCGTCGACGAGCGCGCCGCCGACCTCGGCGTCGTCGTCGCGGTCGCCTCGAGCGCGCGCGCCCGGCCCGCGCTCGAGCGCGCCGTCGTCTTCGGCGAGGTGGGGCTTTCGGGCGAGCTTCGAGCCGTCTCGCGACCGGAGTCGCGCCTGCTCGAGGCCCGGCGTCTCGGCTACGACCTCGTCATCCTCCCGAAGGCCAACGTGCCACGACTCTCCGAGGACGATCGGTCGGGCCTGACCCTGTGCGGCTGCGTCACCGTCGAGGAAGCGATCGACTGCGCCCTCGCCCCCGCCACGTGACGCTCAGATCTCGCCCTGCGCCGCCAGCACGGCTCGCAGGCCGCGCTCCACGAGCCCCGCGCGACTGATCCCCAGCCGAAGCGAACGCTCGCGCGGCAGCCGTCAGCGCCGCCCGGCCCTCAGCGCCAGCCGCACGAGTGGGCTGCCGGGGTTGATGCGCTGGACGACGCGGAAGCCCGCACGCTCGAACAGCGGCAGCGTGCCCTTGAAGACGAAGGCGTCGGCCTGGCGGGTGCCTGGGCGGACGACGGTCGGGTACGCCTCGAGGGTCTTCGCGCCCTGCCGGCGGGCCTCGTCGATCGCGCAGGCTAGCAGGAGCCCCGACACGCCCTTCCTGCGATGGCCCCGTCGTACGAAGAAGCAGTTGACGGACCAGATCTGGTCGGCGTCGTCGACGGCGTAGGACGGCTTGTTCTCGGTGTTCGGGAAGTCCGTGCGCGGGCCGAACGAGCACCACCCCACGGGCTCGTCGCCCTGGAAAGCGAGGATGCCGCGCGCCGCGCCCGTGGTGACGAGGCGGCGAAGCTTGCCCCTGGCGCGGGCGCCCTGGATCTGCTCGAAGGCGCTCCGACTCGGCGACCGCCAGTACATGCACCAGCATCCACCGCAGGCGCCGTTCGGGCCGAACAGCCGTTCGATCGCAGGCCAGTCGGTCTTCAGGAGCCCGCGCACGACGATCGGGCTATCCTCGGCGCGAGTCATCAGGGCGGCGAGCTTCGCCGGGATCGGCCGGCAGCCGCAGTGTCGCTGGTGCTGCTCGTGCCAGCGGATGCGCTGGTCGACGGTCGGTCTCTTCGGCATCGGGTGCGCGGCGTGCCAGCGGGCGTTGATGGCCATTGCGCTCTCACTCTTGGTGACCCGTACGAGATTCGAACTCGTATTACCGGCGTGAGAGGCCGGCGTCCTAACCGTTAGACGAACGGGCCCGGGAACTACGCGAGCTGGCTGGCTCGGGGACGAGGACTCGAACCTCGATAGACAGATCCAGAATCTGCCGTCCTGCCGTTAGACGATCCCCGACCAGGTTCAAAGACCACACCCGGCCGCGCGCGACCGGGAGGGAGCTTAGTAATCCGAGGGTCGAGGGCTGTCAAGGACGCTGCGGCGGAGACGCGGCGGCGGGGACCAGGTTTGATCCGTAGTCGCGGACTTGGGCGCCGTGATCCACAGCGACGGTGGCTCTGTCGCATCGGGCCGACGCCGGAGGGCGCAGGTCGAGCACGAGGCCATGGACATTCCGCGCTCGGTTGCGAGGACTGGTCGCTCCTCCGGTACGGCCTGGGCTGGGCGTGGAGCAAGTTCGAGATGCCATCAAAGGGAGGGGTCTGCCCAGCGTTTTCCGCGGCCTCGGGCGAGATCGTGCACGAAGGGCGCTGGGCCGACGAGGTGGGTAAGAGTGGTTCACTTGAATCGGGCGCTAACCATCATGAGAGCGCCACGGAGCTCGGAAGGTCAATTCGGTCCAGATCAGAGACATGGGTGACGATCCCGGGCAAGGAGGTGGGCACCTACCGGTCCGGATTGGGGACATCATTTACAGATCAGTTCGGAGACATGCTTCACTCCTGTGCACGATTGCCGAAGGACATCCTTGACAGGTGGCTTCGAGGCCGCGCGGTGTGGCACGCGTCAGGCGGTCCGGGCTGCTCCCGGGCTCGACGCGGAAGTAGCCCACCGAGACATGCACCGAGCTCGCGTGACGTCCCGAGCTCGGTGCTCTCTGTTCGTGCTTCAGCTCCTCGGATTGACCAGCCGCCATGTGATCGCACAGGTGCGGTCCAGCCACTCGGCCACGCCGCCGAACGCCGCATCGTCGATGTAACGCCACGCCTTCGCGATCCTCACCTG
>JACPQR010000209.1 GCA_016190375.1 Deltaproteobacteria bacterium | reverse complement strand
GCGACAGGCGACAGGCAGCCGGCGACGGGCAATTCCGGACCCGGATGAGCAGCGCGTGCGTCCGGCGGCTGCCAGTTGCCAGTTGCCTGTCGCCTGTCGCCTGTTGGGCCCGCGTCTGGCAAGCAACCGGATGGGCATGAGATCGCTCACTACGGCCGAGTGAATCGGCCTTCGTTCGCTCGTTCCCCGCTGACCGGCGGAGGCGATGCACCGAAGAGCGCCGCGTCGTCGCCTGGTCTACTCGTCCGCCTCTTCGGACAGATAGGCGAGGATCACCTCGTCGAGCGACTTCTCGCTGATGTGCTCCTGGCCGAAGATCGACGCCTTCTCCGGCGGCCTCGGCGTCGGCGTGCGCGCCCCGCCGAACAGACCAGGCACGCGACTCGAGTATCGGCCTGCGGCCGGCGAGGGCGTGGGCACCGGCTTTCCGCCGCGGACCGGCGGTGCGGGCGTCCGGACGGTGTAGGTCGTCGGAGCCGGTGGGGCCGGCTTGGCTCTCACGGCGGAGGGCGGCGGCGGGGTCCCTTCTTCCCGTGCAAGGTGGATCTCGGACGGTACGTCCTCGGGGAGCTGAGGCAGGGGCGGCTTGACGCGTCGAGCAATCGGAGGCGGCGCAGGTGGCGACGCGACGCGGGGCGGATCGATGGGAGGACGTGCCTCCGCCACCGGCGGCGGCACCTCGATCGTCGGCGGCGCCTGATCGGGCGGCGTCGGGAACGCCTCGCCCACGAGCGCCGTCTCCTGCGTGTCCTTGACCTCGAGCGCCTGGTCGAAAGCCCCGTCGCGCAGCTCGATGCACATCTGCTTGTGCTGCTCCTGCATGACCTTGCGGACGACGACCTCGATGTCCGTGGACCCGACGTGCTCCGCGTACGACCGCTTCTTCGTCGCGATGATCGTCCCGGCCGTGAACAGGTGCGTGATGACGTGCGGATGACCGACGCCGGAGTCCTCCGTCTGGACGTGGCAGAGCACGCCCTTGTGGCGAACGTTGGTGTTGTACCCGAGGAGCGGCGACGGACCCTTGGTTGTCATCGCGGCGTCCCCGAGGCTAGCACAAGGTCACTCCCGCGGGACGCAGCACCCCGGGAGCTCGTCGCTTCCGCACGGGGTCGTGCGATCGCAGGAGCTGCTCTCGCACCAGTCGTCGGTGTCGCACGGACTGCCGTCCGGGAGCCTGCGCACGCAGCCGGCGACGGCGAAGGCCAGCCAGGTGCAGAAGGCGTCGTCCGGGCAGCCGGTCTGTGGCGCGAGCGGGTTGCAGGGCAAGACACAGGCGTCGAACGGCTCCGTCTCACCGCCGAGATCGACCTCGCGACACTCGAAGCCCGTGCCACAAACCTCCGCGGTCTGGCAGACGGACAGGTAGTCCCGGGCGAGGCACTGTCCGGCGACACAGGTCAGCCGCTCGATCGCCGGGCTGTTGGGGTCGACGAGATCTGCGTCACACACGACCGAGCCATCGCTCTCGCATGGGACGCGGCAGCGCATCTCGCCGCGCGCGTCCTCCTCGCACGACCCGGCCAGGCAGTCCAGGTCCTGCCGGCACGTCATCGCCGGCAGCCCGGGAACGCAGGGTCCGAAGTCCTCGCCGTTGACGCTGTAGCACCCGAAGCCGGGTGGACACAGACCGTTGTCTCCGCACTTGGGCAAGCACATGCTCCCGAGGCCGCCCCAGATGCCCGTCCAGTAGGCCGCGACGCAGACCTCGTCCTCGTGGCAGACACCGTCGTCCTCGCCGTCGCGATCGGTGTCGCACTCGCCGCGGACACAGCTCAGGTGGTCCAGGGTGAACGGATGCGAGCCCTCGATGACGTACCCCGACAGGCACCGCTCGCCGGCGACGCAGTCGGAGTCGACGTTGCAGGTCTCGGCGCCGATGCACACGCCCACGTCGTCGAGCGCGTCGGACCGGAGGCACCCTTCCGAGGGGTCGCACCCCGTCGCGGATTCGGGCGACTCGATCGAGCATTCGGCGAGGCACGCCTCGTCCAGCGTGTAGACGCCCGCGCACTCGCCGGGCTCGGCCCGCGGCGTGCAGAAACCACCCGACGCGTCGACGATCTGGCAGACCCAGCCCGAGGCGCAGTCCGCGTCGGATTCGCACCCGAAGACGCGCTCGTCGAGCACGCTCCGGTCGACCGAGCATGCGGCGAGGACGAGCACCAGGCCTGCTCGACGCTTCAAAGGTCCACTTCCTCGAACGAGTCCGGCTTCGCGCCCAGGAACGCGGCGGCAGTCGCCTCGAACGTCCCCGGCAGGTCCGTCACGCAGACGTGGAGCCCTCCCTGACTCTCGGCCGCCGCCAGCCCTCGCTCCGCCAGGAACACCGCGACGTGCTGAGCGGTCGCCTGCGCCGAGTCGACGACACGAACCGTCCCGCCCGCGAGCTCGGCGAGCACCTCCTCGATGCAGGCGCGAAGCAGCGGAAAGTGAGTACAGCCCAGGAGCACGACGTCCACGCCCGACGCGACCAGCGGCTCGAGGTAGCGCCGAGCGGCCAGCCGGGGCACCTCGCCGTCGAGCCAACCTTCCTCGGCCAGGGAGACGAGCAGCGGCGCAGCCCTCTGGAAGACCTCGCAGCGCGACGAGATGCCCGCGACCTCGCGCGGGTACGCCCCGCTCGCGACGGTGCCCAGGGTCGCGAGGACGCCGATGCGGCCGGTCCTCGACGCACAGACCGCCGCTCGAGCGCCCGGGCCGATGACTCCGAGGACCGGCAGGTCGAGCTCGGCGCGCAGGTGGTCCATGGCAACGGCGCTGACGGTGTTGCACGCGACCACGAGCGCCTTGATCTCGCTCTTCGCCAGGAACCTGGCGCAGCCGCGCGCATAGCGGATCACGGTACCGGCGCTGCGCGTTCCGTATGGCACCCGCGCCGTGTCGCCGAGGTAGACGATCCGCTCCCAGGGCAGCGCGGCGTTGAGCTCGCGAGCGACGGTCAGACCGCCCAGGCCCGAGTCGAAGACGCCGATCGGCCGCGAGCAATCCACCTTCAAAACCAGCCTCGCAGCGTCAGACCGCCGGGCTCGAGGGTGACGGCCACGGGACGCTCGGCAGCCGTACCGAACACGGCGTCACTCTGGAAGATCAGGAGATAGAGCGCCAGCGCTCCGAGAGCTCCGGCGGAGACGAACGAGATGTTGGCGACCAGCGCCTCGGTCTCGTGCTCGTCGAGCGCCAGCTCTGCCTCGCGCTGGGTCGCGTCCTCGTCGAACCCGCCCTGCGAGCGCAGGGCCATGACCGTGCCCAGCGCTCCCGCGGAGAGCGCGAGCCCGACCGACGTCCAGGTCGTCACGACCGCGAAGGGGGAGGCGGGCCTGCCCCCACGCGCGACGCGCTCGGAAGGGGCCTCGGCGAGCATGAAGTCGAGCCGGGCGTGACCGCCGGAGCGAAGCCGCACCTCCTTGGTCTCGGCACGGAACCCGAGCGCGTCGACTCGCACGCGGTGGCGACCTGGCGCGAGATCGGTCAAGCGAAGCGGCGTCATGCCGGCTCGCTGGTCGTCGACGAACACCTCGGCGCCCTCGACGTTCGCCTGGACGCGAAGCTCCGCGGGCCGCTCGGGCTCGCGATAGATCTCGACGGCAGCCTCCTGGACCGCGGCGACGAGCGCGCTCTGGTCCCCCTGCACCTCGCGGGTGAAGCGGCCCTTCACCTCGCCCGACGCGATCTCCTGGCGCGCGAGGCTGAGCCGGTAGCCGCCGGTCGACGAGGCGACGGTGCCGGCGATGATCTCGTCGACGGCGAGCTCGGCGCCGACGTTGGCGAGGCAGATCGGCGACTCGACGCACTGCCGCGAGCGCTCCTCGTCCTGGCCGAGCCTCGCCTGGAACTCCTCCTTGCCGATGACGGTCTGCCCCTCGCGCGCGCCGACGGCGGCGATCAGGACCTCGGTGAGGTCCGAGGCCAGAGCGTCGTCGACCTCGCCGGCCCCGAGGAGCAGAACGGCGACCCGCCGGCCGGGCGATGCCTCCTGAGCCTGGGCGGCGTAGGGGACGAGGAGCAGGAGCAGACCGGCCAGGTACCGCGTCATGGGACTGGCGATTCTAGCGCACACAAATCCGCTTGACGCTAGGGTTTGCGGCGAATAACCTTCACATCCGTTCAGTCATCGTGCAAGGGCAGATCCTCACCATTGGAACCGAGCTCACCCGGGGTGAGCTGGCCGACACGAACGGCGCCTGGCTGGCCGCCGAGATGCTCGCCTGCGGGATCGAGGTCACGGGCCTCGGGACCGTGGACGACGACGAGGGCCGGATCGTCGAGGCCATCCTGAGGACGGCAGGGCTCGCGGAGGTGGTCGTCGTGACGGGCGGACTGGGTCCGACCACGGACGACCTGACGGCGGCCTGCGCGGCCAGGGCCGCGGGCGTCGGCATGTGGAAGGACGCGGCCTCGATCGAGGCGATCCGCGACCGCTTCAGGCTCGTGGGCCTGGAGATGACGCCGAACAACGAGAAGCAGGCGATCTTCCCCGGAGGGGCGGAGGTGCTGCCCAATCCGGTAGGCACCGCGCCGGGCTTCGCGATGGCGATCGGACGGGCGCGCTTCTTCTTCCTTCCGGGCGTCCCGTTCGAGATGAAGCGCCTGTTCTTGGACCACGTCGCTCCCTGGCTTCGCTCGCGAAGGACGGGCGGGATGGTCCAGAAGGTCCTGCGCTGCTTCGGCACCGGCGAGTCGAACATCGGCGCGAAGCTCGAAGGGGTCGAGGCCGCGTTCCCGGGCGTCACGATCGGATACCGGGCGACCTTCCCCGAGATCGAGGTCAAGGTGCTGGCCCGAGCGGGCACGCCCGAGGAAGCGGAGGCGCTGTGCCGCGCGGCGACGGCCGAAGCGCGCTCGCGGCTCGGCGATCTCGTCTTCGCGGACCGTCCCGCGCGCCTCGCGGAGGTCGTCGGCGAGAGGCTCCGGAAGGCGGGCAAGCGACTCGCGATCGCCGAGTCGTGCACGGGCGGGCTCATCGCGCACCTCGTCACGCAGGTCCCGGGCAGCTCCGACTACTTCCTCCTGGGCGCTGTCACCTACTCGAACGAATCGAAGGAGCGGATCCTTGGAGTACGGCACGAGACCCTCGAGGCGCACGGAGCCGTGAGCGCCGAGACGGCGGCCGAGATGGCGACCGGATGCCTGGCGCTCTGCGACGCGGATCTCGCGGTCTCGGTGACGGGCATCGCCGGTCCCGGCGGCGGCAGCGCGGACAAGCCGGTCGGTCTGATCTTCCTCGCGCTGGCCGACCGGAGCGGCAAGATCGTCCACCATCAGCGCACGCTTCGGGGCGACCGCTTCCGCATCCAGATGCTCGCGGCGTACGTCGCGCTGCGAATGGTCCTCATCGCCTGCGGCGGGGAGGGCTTGCGGTGATGATGGGCGAGATCCGGGTCTTCCTCGGCGTCAACCTCGACCTGCGCACGACGCGCCGCGTCGCCGACGTCCAGAAGCGCCTGCACGAGGCCATGGGCGAGCGGGCGAAGGAGCTCCGCTGGGTACCGCCGACGAACCTGCACGTGACGCTCAAGTTCCTGGGCTCGATCGACGCGCCGCTCGTGAACGCGATCCGCGACGCCCTCCGAGCGCCCCTGGCGTCGAAGAGGTCCTTCCGGGTGCGCGCAAAGGGGCTCGGTGCGTTCCCCGACGTCGCGGCGCCGAAGGTCGTCTGGCTCGGCGTCGAGGATGATTCCGGATCGCTCGCGGCCCTCGCGGGCGAGATCGAGGAGAAGCTCCTGGGGATCGGCTTCGAGAAGGAGAAGCGCCGGTTCCACGCGCACGTGACGCTGGCCCGGGTCAAGGGTGCGGAGGGGTTGGCGCTGCAGGAGGCGTTCGCAGCGCTCGGTCCGGCCGAGTGCGGCGAGAGCCCGATCACGGAGGTCGTGGTGTACCGCTCGGACAACGTCCGGAGCGGAGTGGAGTACCAGGCTCTGGAGCGGCTCGCGCTCGCCGCGCGAGCATCGAGAGAGGGGAGTCCCGGATGATGACGACTACGCAGGGCGACAAGGACAAGGCCATCGAGCTCGCGCTCGTCTCGATCGAGAAGCAGTTCGGCAAGGGCGCGATCATGCGCCTCGGCGACGCGGACTCGCTGGTGCCGGAGATCTCGGTGATCCCGTCGGGCTCCATCGGCCTCGACATGGCGCTGGGCATCGGCGGGCTCCCGCGCGGCCGGATCATCGAGATCTACGGCCCCGAGTCGAGCGGCAAGACGACGCTCACGCTCCACGCGATCGCGGAGGCGCAGAGGCTCGGGGGCGTCGCGGCCTTCATCGACGCGGAGCACGCCCTCGACGTCAGCTACGCTCGCAAGCTCGGGGTCAAGACGGACGAGCTGCTCATCTCTCAGCCCGACTGCGGCGAGCAGGCCCTGGAGATCGCCGACATGCTCGTCCGCTCGGGCGCGATCGACATCATCGTCGTCGACTCGGTGGCGGCGCTCACACCGAGGGCCGAGCTCGAGGGCGACATGGGCGACACGCACGTGGGCCTGCAGGCGCGCCTGATGAGCCAGGCCCTTCGCAAGCTCACCTCGACCGTGGCCCGGTCGAACACGCTCCTCGTCTTCATCAACCAGATCCGGATGAAGATCGGCGTGATGTTCGGCAACCCGGAGACCACGACGGGCGGCAACGCGCTGAAGTTCTACGCGTCGCTGAGGCTCGACATCCGGCGGGTCGGCGCGATCAAGCAGGGCGAGGCCGTGACGGGCAACCGCACCCGCGTCAAGGTCGTCAAGAACAAGCTCTCCCCGCCGTTCCGCGAGGTGGAGTTCGACATCGTCTACGGCCTGGGCATCAGCAAGATGGGCGAGCTCGTGGACCTCGGCTCCGACCTCGGAGTTCTGGAGAAGTCGGGCGCCTGGTTCTCCTTCAAGGGCGAGCGAATCGGCCAGGGCCGCGAGAACGCGCGCGCGTTCCTGGAGTCGAACGCCGAGATCGCCCGGGTGGTCGAGGCCGCGGTATTCGAGAAGAAGGGCGTCAAGCGCTCGGGCCAGCCGCGCCCGGGCAACGGCGCATCGACCTCCCCGCCGGCCGCGGAGGCAAGGGGCGCGCAACCGAAGAAGAAGTGACCTTCCTCCTGGCCGTCACTGACCGAGCACACGATCTTCGAGCGTCCGGATCCTCTCCTCGTGGTCGCGATACCGCTCTCCCGTGAACTCGACGAGGTGATCGAGCCGGGACTTGAGCTCGCCGAGCCCCTTCACCGTCGCCCGCTGCAGCCCATCGAGCTTCGCATTCGTGGCGTCGATCCGCGCCTCCAATGTCCTGGCAACGTTGTCGAGGCGCGCGTTGGTCTCGCCCAGGGCCTTCTCCACATTCTCGAGACGAGCGTTGGTGACTCGTTGCTCGTCACGCATCCCGTCGAGCCGTTCGCGGATCTGCTGGAGGATCTTGACGGTCAGGTCGACGACGGCACCGCCGTTCTTCTTGCCGGCCATGCTTCGCGTAGCGTAGCAGCAATCCCGCGGCGAAGGGAGGGACGCGGGCTTCGAGGTCGGCCGGCGACGCCACGGGCCGCGAGGACGCTGCCGCTCAATCGGGAGCTTGCAGTCGCGGTCATCGACGGGTAGTGGAAAGCACGCCCGCCATGCGACCCAGATCCCGAATTACGACGAGGCAACGGCCGACACGCAGCCCATTTGGAGTCCGCGGGCCCGCGACCGGCGTCCGCGCGCTGGCGCTGGATCTGGCCGGCGCACTGGTTCTGGCTGCCTGCGGTGCTGCAGCGCCGCCGGCCCGATCGCCTCGAGCGGCACCGCCGCTCCAGCTCGAGACCCTGGTCCCCGACGGGGCGGAGTGGATCGTGCTGAGCCGACCGGCGGACCTGTGGCGCAGCGCGGCAGTCCGGGCGGCGGTCGAGCCGGCCATCCGCGAGGTCGACCTCGCGGCCCTGGCGAGCAGGACGGGCGTCGACCTACGGTCCGTCTCCGACCTCGTGGCAGCCGGCTTCGGAGTCCGGGGCGATCTCATCGCCTTGCGCGGCAACGACCTGCGAAGAACTATGGCGCGGGCGCTGGAGCTCACCGCCGAGCCGCGCTACGCGATCCATCCCCTGCGAAAAGACGTGGTCCTCGTGGGCTCGGGCGTCGGCTCTTCGGGGATCCTCTCGGCGGCCAGTCGGCGTGCTCCTCGACCCGGCGCTCGGGCTGCCGGCCCCTTGCCGGCCGTCGCGGAGCGTCTCCGGACCGAGCTCCCGCGCGGGCCGTTCCAGCTCCTGTACCTCGTCCCGCTCCAGTTGGATCGCACCACCCCGGCCGCGGTGCTGCTCTCCGGCCTCAGGTCGGGCGGGGTCACCGTCAACCCCCGAGGCGCCGAGCTTCTGATCGACATCGTCCTCGAGGGCGACTTTCCGCCAACGGCCGAGACGAACTTTCGAGCAATGCTGGAGTCCGTGGCCCTGTCGCCGCTCGGATCCCTTTTCGACCTGACCTCGGCCCTCCCGACCGCCCGGATTCGCTCGGCCGAAGGGCGGATTACGGTCCAGATCGCCCTGGCCGCCCAGGCCGTGGCCGACGGGGTGCGCGCGCTCTTCGTCGCCGAGCTTCAGGAGCTCCTGGGCGGCATCCGGCGAACGCGCTGATCCGCGGCCGTCCGCCGAGGTCATCCGGCGCAATAAACCGGCAAGATCACTCTGGAAGGAAGGCGACCGGCCGGGTTGACCGGCCCCCCCGGTGGTGGTACCTTTTACCGTGCAATTCAGAGTGCCCGGAACAGTCGAACAGCACCTAATCGGGCTTTCTTTCGGCGCGGGGTCACACCTGACATAGCGGGGACGCCCAGGCCGTCTCGGGCAAAAGGAGATCCATGCAGAGTCAGTTCAAGATTGGCGACAAGGCCGTGTACGCCGCCCACGGCGTGGGCGAGGTCATGGCCATCGAGAACCGCGACGTCGCGGGGCAAGAGCGGGCCTTCTACGTCCTCAAGATCATCGAGAACGGGATGAAGGTCATGATCCCCACCGCGACCGCGAAGACCGCCGGCCTGCGCGAAGTCATCACGAAGAAGGAGGCCGCAGAGGTCATGACCGTTCTCCGCTCGGAGGAGATCGCCGTCGACACCCAGCCCTGGAACCGCCGCTATCGCGAGTACATGGACATGCTCAAGAGCGGCTCCCCCTTCCAGGTCGCGAAAGTCCTGCGCGACCTCTACCGCCTCAAGGGCGACAAGGACCTCTCCTTCGGCGAGCGCCGCCTCCTCGACACCGCCCGCTCCCTCCTCATCCGCGAGCTAGCCATAGCGCGCCGCGTCAAAGAAACCGTCGTCGAAGGCGAAATCTCCCAGATCTTCGGCCTCCCCGCCAGCGCCTGATCCCGAGACTCGCCTCGACTCGTTTCGGAGGCGTGTCGCGCGGGTCGGTCGCCGCCGACGGGTGGGGGGCCGATTCTCGGAGTCCCCGTCCGATTATCCTAGGCCAGTTTCGCCGCCTCACTCTTGTTCTTCGAACTCTGGATACTCTCTAGCAACTCGATCGTCCTGGACTGGAGCCGACGGAACTCATCGAGACGATCCGAGGCGTCCGCCTCCTCCTTTCCGAGTCGGTCGGCCTCGTTGTTGGCCGCCTTCTCAGCCAGCTCCTCGTCTTGGGCCGCAGCTCCAAAGCCGAATGCCCTATCGAGATCCTCGGCCAAACCGGGCGCGCGCCCGGCAAAAGCCTTGCCAAAATCGTCACCGCCATCCTCGGCGATACTCGTGAGAGCGAGTGAGCCTGCGGAGATCGCGGCGTTGAACAGCGCCGAGTTCTTCCGAGCGCGGGCGGCGTCAACCGCATGCCTGAACGCGTCGCCGATGGCGTCGAGCTCCTTCTCTCGGAGCGCGAGCTGGTTTTCGCGTTCGTCCAGCCTTTGAGCGCGGAAGGTCTCGTATTGAAGGAGCAGCACGTCCTGAAGTGGATCGCCTGTTGGGGCGACGACTGGATCGACGTCGCCTTGGGGCGAGGTGGCACCTGGGGTGATTGGTCCGATCATGGTCTGCCTCCTCAAACTCGTAGTGCCGCCATCGAAGCGCGGCGCTGTCCTTCGATGATGTCCTGGGCAAGCCTAACGACTCTTCGCTTGAGATCCGCTGCGCGTCGGATCTCACGTACCGCCTCCCGGCGGTCGGCTTTCGCCATCCGTTCCTTGGCCAATGAGGCTTGCGCCGAAGCGGCGAACTTCGTGGCATCGGCATCGGCGACCTCCGCGTTGTAGTTCGCAACGATTCCGGTGCCCTTCGCTCCGACCTCGACGGCCTTCGCTCCACCTATCGCCACGGTCTCCGCCGAGCTCGGCACTGTCGCCGTGGCTGTGGCGGCTGAGGCCGCCGTCGCTGCCGCAGCCCCCCCCACGGCCACGGTGGCGGCCAGAGCCACGTACCCCGCTGCCTCCTTGCTCATCCCCAACTTGTCGAGCCAGAGAGTCCCGCCCGACGCGGCCGAACCCGCCGTGAGGATCGCGGCGGCAATCGCAAGCGAGGAGCCGCCTGAAACGGCGGCGCCCGCTACGGAGGCGACGACCGCGACGGCCTTGGCCACCGATGCAATGCGCGACCAGAACCCGCTGTCACGTTCCCGGCGCGACTTGCCGTGTCTTGCGCTCTCGATCGCCTTGCGAAGAGCGGCAACTCGATCTCGCACACTGGCCGCCTTCTGGCCGCTCACCTGAATCTGCGTGTCAGCCGAGCGGCTAGCCAGGTACATGAGCTCCGAAACGTCGAAGCCGCCGGGCAGCGAGGGCGGCATCGCGCCTGGAACCGCCACGCCAGGATCAATAGGGGCAGCCGCCGGGCTTCCGGCGCCAACGGGTTCAGCGACCATGGTGCACCTCCGCGTATCGAATGAAGCCGCGCGCTCTCTCCAGCGCTGCAGCGTGATCGTGATCCGTGCCCGCCCGCTCGACCGCTCGTCCGAGCGCCTCGACGGCCAGATCCGAGTCGCCGTGGAGCAGCAGACACTCACCCATCTGGAGGAGCGGCCATGGGTCGGCTTCGTCCAGGAGCGCTGCGATCGAATACGCAGCTATGGCTTCCGGTAGCCGACGCCGTTCTTGCTCCACGGCTCCCCGGGCGAACCAGAACCGCGGCTGCGCCGGTTCGTAGGTGGTCAGCAACTCGAACACGTCAGCGCACTCCTCGAGGCGCCCGACGCCGTAGAGCCAGTGCCCAACCGAATAGAGCTCGCCGATCCGAAGCTCCCGACCTTGCTTCCTTGCCATGGCCGCCTCCTCCTTGCCTCTCGCCACCGTTATGGACCGAGATTCCGCGCCAGCAGGTCGCCCTGCTCGTCGATGTTCTTGAGCATCTGCGAGAGTGCTGTCTGCGCCGTCCCCAAGGCGTTCACGGCCATCCCGATCTTCGTCATCGTGAGCTCGGAGTCGGCACCGAAGCTCTCGAGCTGTTCGTTCAAGCGCTGGACCTCGGCCTCGATCTCTTTCTTGGTCGCCTTGTCGTGCCTGGGGAGTCGCACCGTGGTGGTCAGCTGCTGGCCGAAGCCGAACGGGTTCTGACCGCCGATCCCAGTTGCCTCCACTTCGTCGTATTTGGTGGATGCGAAGTAGGGGTCCTCTGGATCCGCAGGGACCGCCTCGACATTGCCAGCTGCGTCGAGCTGGTAGTCGAGCTTCTGTGCACCGTCCGGAACGACCACGGATCCGTCCTCTCCGACGTCCTTCTTGAGCCCATTCAGGACGTTAATGCGGTCGCGGATGGCGCCCTGCAAGTTGAGTTGGCTTTGCTGCTGCTGCACCAGCCGTGAGACGTCAATGCTGGCCTGCTTGATTCTCAGGCTCATGATGGCGAAGACCACGTCCTGAAGAAACGTGGCGCCGGTGGGCATGGTCGTTGCGGTCGAGCCGGCGATCCCGGCGGTCTGCGGTGTTATCACGCTTGTCATGGCTCCTCTCCTCTCTTTCCTTGTCAGCCCTAGATCCGGAGACCCAGGGGTCTTGGCGCGGAGGCCCGCGGGGCTTCCGCATTCAACGTTCCGTCCAGCATCTCCTCGATGGTGCGAAGGGCTTGCGAAGAGACTTCGCCTCCGTGGTCCGCCAGCGCCTCCAGCTCATCCAGGCTGAGTCCTCGCTCTTCGAGCATTTCCTCGAAGCGTCTGTTCGAGAGCTCGAGATCACGCCTGATTTCGCAGAGCATCTTCTCAAGGTCCTTCCTTGCCATCAGCCACCTCCGCGATGTTCGGCCCGTTATCGAGGGAACTCGATGAAAGTTGCGTGTGCGACCGGCCACCGAGACCTCCGAGCCCGCCCGATGGCGGCCGACGACGAGTCGTGGGAGGCTCGGGGGGTGAGTGACGTTGCGTATGCGTTCGATGAGAAGGGGCTTTTGCCCGCGGTGTTGCAGGATCGGGTCAGCGGTCGGGTGTTGATGGTGGCGTGGATGAACGCGGAGGCGGTGCGGCTCACGCGGGAGACCGGGGAGGCGCATTTCTTCTCGAGGACGCGGCAGGCGCTGTGGCGGAAGGGGGAGACGTCGGGGCACTCGATGCGGGTGCGGGAGGTATTGGTCGACTGCGACCTCGACACGATCCTGGTGCTGGTCGATCCGGCGGGGCCGGCTTGCCATACGGGGGCGCGGTCGTGCTTCTTCAGGGATGAGGATGGGGAGCCGGCCGGGGCGCGGGGGGGGACGGAGGTCGAACGGCTCGAGGAGACGATCCTGGAGCGGCAGGTCAACGCCACGCCGGAGCTGTCGTACACGAAGATGCTCTTCGACGGGGGCCCCGCGCGGATCGGGATGAAGGTGCGGGAGGAGGCGGGGGAGCTCGCGACGGCGATCACCTCGGAGACGAAGGAGCGGGTGGTGCGAGAGGCGGCGGACGTCACGTACCACCTGCTGGTCGCCCTCGCGTCGCGCGGCGTGAGCTGGCGCGAGGTTCTCGAGGAGCTCGCGCGCCGGGCGGGGGTGTCGGGGATCGAGGAGAAGGCCCGCCGCTGACGGGCGCTCGACCTTCCTTCGGAACCCGAGCTGGCTATCCCGGCTTGTCGGGTCCCGAATGCAACGAATCGTCTCGTTGGGGACGGAACAACCTTCGTTCGGGCCCGAACGCGACGATTTCGTGCATTCGCCTCGTGACAAGTCGAGCGGGTGGGGCCGCCGGGTGGGGCCGCGATGCAGGAATCTCGCGGCGGGACGCAACGGGAGGGCTTGATCCGCCGAAAACGGGCCATGCTGACGAAAGCCCGATCGCCCTGGTTCCTGGCCGTGGTCTCGCTGGCTTTGCTGGTGTCCGTTCCGGCAGGCGCCCAGCCTTTCGCGGGACGTGACATCGTCCGGCTGCGGAACGGTGGGATCCTGCGGGGGAACATCGCCGAGGTCGTGCCCGGACGAGGGGTGGTCATCGTGCTCCTGACGGGCGAGACGCGGCGCGTCCCGGCCTCCGAGATCGTCTTCGCGGGACCCGAGTCGGGTCCGGTCGCGCCCCCGGTCCGGCCGCCCGCACCGCCGCCGGTGCAGCCGTCGTGGCCGATGCCTCCTTCTTCGCCCTCGGCGTCGCCGCGCGGGTTCGTCCCGCAAGCGGCACCGGGAGCGCCGGGCGTCGCTCCGGCGCTGTTTCGTGGCGCGGGGTTCGCGGCTCCAGTGCGACCTCCAGCGGCACCTGCCCCGGCGCCGACCCCGCAGGCGAGGTCGTCTGGTGCTCCGGCTCTCCAGCCGGCGTACGCAACCACCCCGCCGCCGAACGTCAATGTCGCCCCGACGCTGCCGCCGATCGCGAGGCCGGCTCCGCCCGCACCGCCTCGGGCGTTCGAGCAGCAGGCGCCGACGGTGAGCGTGCGGTTCGAAGCCGAGGAGCCGGGGACGACGCTTCATCGGGTGACGGGATCGAGCGTCGCGTCGGCCACGGTGTTCGTGGGGGGTCGGGTGGGCTACGGGGTCTCGATGGCCAACTCGTACGAGCGAGTCTGTACCGCGCCGTGTACGTTCGCGGCGCCGCTGGGGACGCACGAGCTCGCCCTGTCGGTGCCGGGTCGGCTGCCACTGCCGGCGGATGCCGTGACCTTCGAGCACGGCGGCGTGCTGAGGGGCGAGTACAACTCCCGCCGAGGGATCCGGGCGGTCGGCTGGACGATCTTCACGGTAGGGATCGTGGGCAGCCTCGCGCTCCTGGGTGCCGCGGCGCAGGTCGCCGAGGACGACGGCGGAATCACTGAAAGCAGCCGCGGCAAGGCGATGGCCTACGGATCGCTGGGCGCCCTGGTCGGCGCGCCGCTGCTCTCGCTGCCCTTCATCCTCCAGCGCGACTCCGCCGAGCTCGAGACGCGGTAGGTCACGCCAGGCACGTTCGACCGCGACGTCGCTACTCGCGCTCGGGACCGGGCTGGGGTTGGGCTGCGCTTGCTGCAGCCGACCGAGCTGCGGCGCGCTTGCGCATGCCCTTCTTGGCGTACTCGAGAGAGATGAGGAGGGTGACGAGGAGGGGAGCGGTCGCGATGAGGGACGAGATCCCCGAGTGGGCCGCGAACCAGTGCGCGACGCCGGAGGTCCATGAGTCGAGGAAATCCGCGTGGTAGAGGAAGATGAAGATCGCCGCCGCGATCCCGAAGGACAGGACGTTCAGCCAGAGAAACCACGCCCAGCGCAGCGGTCGGGGCGACAAATCGGCGGGCTCGGGCTGCATCGCCCGGGACTATGGGGACCCTTCGGGCCATCTGTCAAACCGATGGGGATCCCTGGGACGGTCGCTTGCCGTGATCGCAAAAGGTGACCACCATTTTCTCCGTGTACCGGATCCAGATCGCCGAGGCCGCTCGCTCCGAGCTGATGGCGCTCCGACCGTTCGATCGGGCGCGGCTCGTTGCCGAGATCGAGCGGCAGTTGCGGGCCGAGCCGACACGAATGACGACCGGCGCAAGCGGCTTCGGCCGAATGTCAGCGCCGAGGCCATCTGGCAGTTGCGAGTGGGCGATTTCCGCGTCTGGTACGACGTGCACGAGGAGCTGCGCCTCGTGTCCGTGGAGGCCGTGCGCCGAAAAGGCAGAAGAACCACAGGAGAACTCCGATGAAGATCGTTGCGCTCAAGCACGCGAAGGCCTCCCTCAGCTCGTACGTGGCGGCCGCCCAGCGAGAGCGGGTCCTGCTCACGCGCGGCGGGAAACCGTCGGCCATTCTCATCGGCGTCGAGGGCGAGGATCTGGAGGACCTACTCACGGCGAATGACCCGAAGTTCTGGAAGATGATCGAGGAGCGCAGGCGCGGCCCGCACATCTCGCTCGAGGAAGCGAAACGCCAGCTCGGGCTCACTCGTCCCGGGCGGCCTCGGAAGAAGCGCCGGACCGCCTGATCGTCGTGATGAAAAACGCGACCGCTCGCCGCTCGAGGCGGCACGATCCGATCAGAGGCGCTGCCCGGTGAAGCGGGCGCGGCCGATGCGGTCCCACCACTCGAGGTAGCGCTTGCGGGCCTTCTCGCGGTCGCGGCGGGGCAGGTTGTAGTAGTAGCCGAAGTACTCCTTCGTGATCCGCTTGAGCTCCTCGCTCGCGCCGAGGCGGAGCTCCGGCGACGGATGGACGAGGGCGTCGATCAGCCACTCCACGTGGTGACGCGAGCCTTCCTTCTGCAGCCAGTGCTGCCACTTCTTCTTCGTCTGGCCGAAGTCCTGGCGGGTGATCAGGACGAGCGATCGCCAGCAGAGCTCGGAGAGCTGCGCGTCCTCGTGGCCGAGGAGCTCGACCAGGAGGGCCACGGCGCCCGCGTCCCGAAGCTCGCCGATGGCCTCCACCGCGACCCTGCGCTTGGCCGGAGGCAGCGAAGCGTCCCACGCGGCCTTTCGGAGCTCCTTGGTGAGCGCGGCGAACTCCGGGAAGCGCCGGAACCCCTTCAGGACGTCGATCGCGAGGATGCGGGTCTGCTGGTCCGGGTCCCAGAGGAGCGGCGCGAGGTTCGGAATCGCCTCCGGGTACTGCAGCTCGGAGAAGAGGAACGTCGCGTAGAAGCGGACCTCGGGGGCCGGCGAGGCGAGAAGGGGCAAGAGGTAGGGAACCGCGTGCTGCCTGAAGCCGGGCAACAGGCGCAGGACCGGGCCGCACTCGCCCACCCTCGGCAGCCGGGTGTGCTGTGAGTGGCGGTCGAACCCGAGCGGCCCCGGGAAGCGCTGCACCAGCGCCGGGATCGCCGCCTCGCCGATCTTCTGGAGCGCCGCGGCGGCCAGGTCGCCCTCCTCGCCTCCGCGCTCGAGGCTGTCCACGAGCGACTCGATGTTGGGGCCCATGTCCACGATGACCGACGGGACGGGCTTGTCTGGCACCGGCAAGGGCGTCAGGACATCGACGCGGAAGGCGTCGTGATGCACGCGTCGCCGTCCGGCGGACGAGCCCGAGATGGGTCCGAGCTCGGGAGGCTGCACCGGCTGCTCTTCGGGCTCCGGCGCGGGATCGGTGGGTCGCGTGCTCGGATCCCAGCCATGCTCGCCGATCGTGTCGGCCGCTCGGGGAACCGGCGTGAACGTCTCGTCTCCGCCGCCCACGTTCCAGGGGCTGACGGTCAGCTCGGGCTCGTCGCCATCGCCTTCTTCCCCCGTCGGGATCTCGGACGTGTCGGGGATCTCCGGTGCCTCGGTCGGCGCGGCGGCGGGTCGCGCCGTGGCCGCGGTTCGCAACGGAGCGGTATCGGCCTCGGAGGTCGCGGCCGGCTTCTCGGACTGAGCATCCCCCTTCGCGATCGGCCCGGTGTCGACCTCGGACGGCGGCACTCCCCCCGTCGGAGAAGCACCCGACGCGGGCGCGTCCGTGCTGGCAATCGCCGCCGAGCCTGTCGTCGCGGATACCCCCAGCGTCGCCAGCCCGGCGGCGACGTCCCTCGACCGTGTCGCGACTGGCCCGGCGGGCTCGACGGGCAAGGGCGCGGTCTCGGCGACCGGAGCCGTCTCGACCGGCGCCGGCTCCATCACTGGCGCAGGCGCCGGGAGCGTGGTGTTGCCCTCCGCCACCTCGTCGGCGGAACCATCGGTCGCGAGCGGCGCCGTCTCGGCCTCCCGCGCGTCGGGCGGGACGGAAATCTGGACGGTCTCGACCGGACCACGAGTCTCGTCGGCATCGCGGTGGGCGGGGATCCCCTGCAGCGTGTCGGACGCACGGGGCACGACCACGACGCCCATCGTGACCGCCTGCGGCGGCGACTCTCCGATCTCACGCGCGTCGGGCGGGAAGGACATCTGGATCGTGGCGACCGGGCCGCGAGCCTCGTCGGCGTCGCGGACGGCAGGGATCCCTTGCAGGGTGTCGGGCGCACGGCTCTGGGGCGCGGCGGCCGGGCGCTCGGTCGGATCCGGCGGGACGCCAACCTTCATCGTGTGCTGCTGAGAGCGAACCGGCAGCGGCGTTGCGGGTGGCGCTACCCGATCTCGAAGCTCGATCGGCGGGGTCGCAGGCGCGTCGTCCGGACCGGCCGCGAGAGACGGGCGCTTGGGAACGATCTCGCCGCGCGGCGGGACTTGCCGCGTCTCGGGCGGCGCCTCGCCCTTCGCGTAGCCGGTGAACTTGCGTTCGAGGATCAGACGCTGAAACGCGGCCGCGACGCGAGGAGCGAGCGCGAGGAGGTCGACGATGTCCTCGCCGGTCGTGGGACGGCGGCCGTTGTCTCCATAGACGAGGAGGACCACGCGCGATCGGAGCGCGATCGGCATCACCATCGCGTTCGCCGGCGGAGCGCGCCCGAGCTTCCGAAGAATCCCGTGGTTCGAGTCCTCGTCGTGGATCGGGCCGAGGTAGTGCGAGCGGGACTCCCTCACGGTCCGGAGGAAGCTCGGCTCGTCGAGCGGGATCGAGATCGCCCGCAGGTGCTCCGTCGTCGTGCCGTCGCCCATGGCGGCGCGACCGTCCGCCGAGCCTTCCTGCAGGGCGAAGACCGCGACGTAGTCGAGAGTCTGATGCGCGACCTCGAGCAGGATCTCGAGGACTTCGTCGCGCGTCCGGGCCGCTTCGAGGAGCTCCCCGGCGACCGTCGGCCCGACCTTCCTTCGTCGTCGCGGGGTCGGCTGCTGCCGTGGGACGGGGGTGAAGACTCGTTCGGTCTCCTCCTCCCGTGGCGGGGTCGCCGACTCGATCACCAGGCGTGGCTCGGGAACAGGCGAGAGACGCTCCGTCGGTCGCTTTCCCCCGACCAGCGCGACGACGCGATCGTCGGCCTTGTTCGGCGGCTCGGGCGAGCCCGAGACCGACACTACCTGGGCCCGCGCCACGCCTTCGAACGGCACGGGCCCGAGCTTCTCGGACAGACGCGCGAACCGCGGCGCCATCGGAATCCCGAATACGTGGGCGAGGGCGGCGGCGATCCGGAGCTCGGTCGTGATCCTCGGCACGAAGTCGAGCGAGAGGAGGAAGGACAGCTCGTCGAGGGTGCCTTCAGGTGGTGGGCTCGCGACCGCGACCAGGAGCCTCGTCCCCTCGATCCTGAGCGGGATCATCCGGTGGCGCTCGGCGAGCTCGGGCGTGAGCAGCTCGGCCGCCTCGGAGTCCGGGTGCATGACCTCGCCGGCCGGGACGAAACCGAGACCCTCGACCTGCGACCGGTACTGCGCCAGGACGTCCTCGCTCACGGCGCCGAGCTCGAGGAGGTTGGTCTCCAGGTCGCCACCATGGACCACCTGTCGCTGCAGCGCTTCCTCGATCCGTCTCACCCCGACGATCTGGTCGCGCACCAGCAGGGAGCTCAGAGAGGACATGCTGGCCGATGGCGCAAAACGCGCCTCGGATTCTCCAGCGGCTACCTATGGATGTCAATTGAACGCGTTGCCGAGGTCGCCGTAGCGGAACTGGAGGATGGCGACGAGGGCCGGCGCGACCGTCTCGGTGCGCAGGATGAGGCGCCCGAGGGATGCGGTCACGAAGCCGGCGGAGCTAGCAACGGCGATCTCCGACTCCGACAGACCACCTTCGGGGCCGACGAGGATCGCGACGCTCGAAGGCTTGTCGGCCGGGAGCGCATCCGCGAGAGGGCGCCGTTCCTCTTCCCAGAGCGCGATTCGAAGGCCGCCCTCCGGGAGCTCCTCGAGCGCCGCGGCGAGCGGTCGCGGGGAGAGAACCTCGGTGACGTCTGCGCGGCCGCACTGGCGCGCAGCCTCCGATGCCACGCGCGTCAGACGCTCGGTCTTCGAAGCGCGCTCCTGCCGGGGGCGGGGAATCGTGCGCTGGGTCGTGACCGGCACGATGCGCCAGGCGCCCAGCTCGGTGCACGCGCGGACGATGCGGGGCATCTTGTCGCCCTTCGCGAGCGCCTGAAGCAGCACGATCTTCAAGCTCGGAGGCGGCGGCGAGGTGGGCTCGCCGTCCGCCACGAGCACGATCCTCTCGCCGTCGATCCGCAATACGCGCATCGGGCGCTCATGGCCGCGGCCGTCGAAGGCCACTACCCGCTCGCCCACGCCGAGGCGCAGGACCTTTCCCACGTGACGAACCGCGGCGCTCGAAGCGAGCGTCACCTCGCCGGTCTGGACCTGGTCGACTCGGATTCGGGTCGTCACTTCAAGGGGGGATCGTCACTCGGGTGCTTCGACGATGTTGATTCTCACGGTGGCTCGGTCGTCGGGGATGGGGGGATTGCTGCCACCGCCGCCACCGCTGGATAGCACGATCGCGAGGGCCACACCGCCGCCGATGACCGCCGCCGCGCCCGTCCAGAACCACCACCTGCCGAGGATCGAGTCCCCTCCCTCGCGAGGGCCCGGGACGACCACGCGCAGCGGCGCTTCCGGATCCCCGCGCGTCGCGATCGCGGCCCCGCCCTGGTCGACGACCTCGAAGAAGTACTCCACCGTTCCGGGCCGAACGGCCGCGGCTGGTACGGTCGCGCTCGCCCTCGGGCCCGGCGGAACTGCGACACGGGTGAACGCGCCGCGGCCGCCGGACCGGTAGTTCAGGAAGAGGCCCCGGGCGAGGCCGTCGGGGTCCTCGACCCGGACCTCGAGCGCGAGGGCGCTGCCGCGGGCAGCCTCGCCCGGGGCGACGTGGAGGATCCGGACGGGACGGCGCACCGGCGGCTGCAGCTCCTGGACGCCCGGCCGGCCGTCGGCCTCCCACTGGACCCTCACCTGCTCGAAGAACTCGACGATCCGCGGAGCGGTCGCTGCGTCGAAGTGATGGTCGGGAGCGAGGGCCAGGAGGTTGCGGAAGGCACCCGTCGCCTGCTCCGGCTTCTCGAGGAGCAGGTAGCTCAGCCCCAGGTACTTGTAGATCTCGAGGTTGTCCTCGGGCGTGTTCTGCGGACTGAGCAGCGCCGCGGAGAGCTTGCGGATGGACTCCTCGTAGTCGAGGTCGTCGTAGGCCGCGATGCCTTGCCTGAGCAGATCGTTCTGAGTGGGCTGTGCCCCGAGCGGCCCTGCGGCCAGGAGCACCGCCATCGCGAACAGGACAGCGCGCATGCGCTCGCCATGGTAGCGAGGCCGCTCCTTGGTGGTCAAACCCTTCGAGGAGACGCCGACTACTGGGGAGGCGCCGGCCACGCGGGCACCGCGCCCGGCTGCTGCATCTGCTGCATCATCTGCATCTGCTGCTGCGCGGCGTCGTTGAAGGCGCTCGCAGCGAAGATGCCGCTCAAGACGTTCATGATCCCGGCGAGGACGGCTGCACCGAGCCAGCCGGCGATGATGAGCCCCTTCTTGGGGTGCGTGAACTTCGCGAACGCCCAGTACAGGGCGTAGAACGGCACGCACAGGCACAAGATGCCCTGCGTCGTGTCGGTCTTGAACGCGTTGATCAGGAGGATGATCCCGAAGACGGCTGCTACGAGACCGAACAGCCCGGCTAGCCCCATGAAGACCATGTACATCGATCTGCTCCTTTTTCGATCCGGTGTTGGGTAGCCCGCTGGCTACCGGTTCAGGGTTTCTCGGGCGCGAGGAGATCGATCCCCACGCGCGCGACCTCGTCTCACGGCGTGCCACCTCCCACGAACGCATCGAGGGCGAACCTGGCGACGCCGAAGGAAATGAAGCTGGTGATGAACAGCCTGTACGCCGGGCGAATGGCCGCCTCGTTACGCGCCGCGGCGCTGGCCACGCGCGCGCGAAGGCCGGCGGGCAGGAACGTGTAGACCGTGAGCGCCACGAAGATCAGCCAGATGACGAGGCCGAACGGATGGTACGCCCCGGCTTGCTGGAAGTTCCCGTGAGTCAGCGATGTGATGCTCCGTGTCAGACCGCAGCCCGGGCAGGGCAGGCCCGTGAGGCGGTGCAAGAGGCAGATGTCGAAGCCCAGGCCCTGCGGCGGCAAGAAGACCGACGCGAGCAGGAAGAGTGGAGCCAGAAGCCGTCCGGTGGGACTGAAGACGACCTCGAACGTCGTACGTTTCGTCAGGATCCCTGGCCCCCTACCCTCAATTGCGGTCGCAGCATGGCATAGGGCCGGAGCGTTTGACAAGCGCGGAAAATGCGTTCGATGTGGTCCGCTTCACCGCGAGGCGAGCGCCAAGAGTATCACGTAGACGACGAGGAAGACGGCGTAGGTGACCGCCGCGCGCCTGGCACCCGTCCGGGCAGCGAATGCTGGCGCTCCGAAGGGAACGAGGAGGCTCACCAGGCCCCCTAGCGCGGATCTGCGAAACGCCCGGATCGCGAGGGCAAGGTGGAGCAGCCCGAGGCTCGCGCCCACGAGAGTCGCCGATCCAATCACGAGGAGGTCGGTCTCCACGCCGCCCGCATCTTGCTCATCGGCGGCTTCGCGTCAACGCTCGTCTTCGGGCCTTTCGTGAACTTGTTAACCCCGTCCCCGCCGTCAGCGCTCGTCTTCGGGCCTTTCGTGAACTTGTTAACCTCGTCCCCTCAGCTCCTCAGCTGCAGAACGAGCCGACGCACAGGCCGCTCACGCAGTCCGTGTCGAACGTGCAGGGCTGGCCCGGGTCGAGGAGGCAGAGCCCGCCTCCGTTGCAGCTCGAGGAGCCGGTGCAGGAGTCGTCGTCCTCGGAGCCGGACGGGATGAAGCCGCACGCGCCGCCGCCGAGGTCGCATTCCATGCAGGTCGGGCAGTCGTCCGTGATGCAGCAGGCGCCGTCGACGCAGGCGCCGTCGAGGCATTCTCGGCCGTCATCGCACACCGCACCGCTCGGCTGCTGCGGAACGCATTCGTTGGCGTCGCACCAGCTCCCGATCGAGCAGTCCTCGTCGAGATCGCAGTCGGAGAGGCACGCAGACGCGCCGCAGACGTACGGCTCGCAGGCGGTGAAGCCGCGGTCCCGACAAGCTCCCGTGCCGTCGCACGTGTCCTGGTTGGTCTGGGTCGTTCCGGAGCACGAGAGGGCGTCGCCGCATGGGTGCCCGTTGGGTGAGGCCCCGCATGCACCATCACCGTCACAGGCTCCCGTCATGCACTCGACGGGGAAGCACTCCTCGCCGGGATCGAGGCCCTCGCCGACAGGACCGCAGATGCCGTTGGGGCCGCCGCCCTTGACCAGCGTGGAGCACGCCTCGCAGGGACCCGTGCACTCATCGTCGCAACAGACCTCGTCCGCGCACCAGCCGTTCTGGCACTGGGTGCCGCGCTCGCAGGGAGCGCCGAGCGAGGCGAGCTCGACGCACGAGCCCCAGTCACAGCCGTAGTCGGGAGCGCAGTCGGCGCTGGTCGTGCACGTGGAGGCGCAGATCGCCTCCGTGCAGGCGTATGGGACGCAGTCGACGGTCCCGCTGTCCGTGCAGTCCCCTTCCCCATCGCACACGTCGGCGTTCGTCTGGATGCCGTCGGCGCAGGACGCCTCGTCGCCGCAAGGAGCGCCCATCCAGACCATCTCGCACGCACCCGAGCTGCAGAGTCCGGTGGCGCACTCGGTCGCGGCGCACTCGTCATCTGGATCGCCGGCGCCGATCGGACCGCAGGTCCCGTCCCATCCACCGCCCTTCTTCTCGGCGCTGCAGGATTCGCACTCACCCGCGCAGGGCAGGTCGCAGCAGAGAGAGTCGGCGCACAGGCCGGTGGCACATGTCGGCTCGTCGACGCAGGCCTGGCCGTTCGCGCAAGCGATCTGGTCGAAGATCAGCCCGCCGCCGGGCTCCGGCCAGAGCAGGCCGAACCCGAGCGGAGCCGCCGCGACGGAGACCATCACCGGCGTCGATCCGGTGTCCGAGGCCGCGAGTCCCCATGGCTGGGCCGCGTCACCGATCGGAGCGAACTCGATCTCGTCGGTCACCCAGGCCGCGAGGATGGCTCCTCCCGATGCGGCGAGGGCGGGAGACGTCGCGCCCGTCGCCAGGTCGAGGGTCGCTCCTTCCAGCTCTCCCCGCGATCCGACGGCGCGATACCGCACCGAGTCCGCGGTGTCGTCCCGCCAGACCAGGTGCGCTCGCATGAGGGCGGCGTCCCAGGCGGCCTCGGGGCGGATCGCCGCGCCGTCTGCGAACTCCGCCAGCTCGCCCACGGTCCCGTCCTCCGCGAGGGTGAGCAGCTTGCCGCCGTCGCCGAGATCGACGACCTCGCCGTTCTCGTCACGGCCCACGCCGCCCTCGGCGCGGAGGAAGACGCCGAACGTCTCTCCGAGCCACTCGACGGCGATCGACGGGCCCGTCGCGGTCACGCCCAGCGCTTCGGGCGGCGAGATCGGAGTCCCCACGACATCGAGGAGGGCACGCACCGGACGCAGATCGAATCCGTCGACCGCCATCCAGACCAGCGCCACGACGTCCGGGGAGGACGCGCCGGCGACGTTGTTGCAGCGGTTCGAGTCGAAGGCGAGATCCTGGACCTCGCCAGGCGGCGATCCCTCTGCCAGGAAGGCGAAGGCGGCGTGATCACCGTCGTCGTCCTGGCACCAGGAGGCGATGAAGCCGCCCGGGACGGCAACGAGCGAGGTGTGACCGGGGATATCGGCTACCGCGGGCCCGCCGACCTCCGCCGGGCCCTGGAGCGTTTGGCCCTGGACGTCGAGGCGGGCGAACCACACCACGCGCTCGTCGTCGACCCACAGGGCGCCGAACCCGTCTCCGTCGAGCTCCGTCTCGAGCGAGACCTGCCCGACGACGTCGGACGAGACCTCGACGTCGGCGCCCGAGGCGAGGACGCCGTCGTCGGCCATGCCGTTGCAGTCATCGTCGATGCCATTGCAGATCTCCGCGTCGACCGGGACCGCGGGGTTCGCGTCGTCGCAGTCGTTCCCCCCGCAGCGCTCGTCCTCGGCTCCGTCGGCGTCGCGGTCGACGACGTCGCGCAGCAGATGCCCGCACACTCCTGAGCAGATGTCATCGTTGCACGGGTCGCCGTCATCGCAGTCCGAGTCCACGTCGCACGGAATCGGGGCCGCGTCGGCGCCCGAGTCGACGCCGCCGTCATCGGGCTGGGGACCCGCGTCGATTCCCGAGTCGCCGCCCGGGCCGTTGCCCGAGTCCACGCCGCCGTCCGGGCCCTCACCCTCGCCTTCGCCTTCGCCCCCGCCGGCGTCCAGGCCTCCGATTCCCGCCGCGTCTTCCTCGAATGTCGGCGGCCGATCGTCCCGGTCGTCGGGGCAGGCCGCGAGCAGGGCCAGGAGCGGGAGGAGTCTACTGATCATCGACGACTAGTGTACCGGTGCCGAGGGCGAACGTCGCCAGATCGCGCAGGACGGGCGAGGACCGGACCAGCCTCGCGCGCTCCGCCGCGGCTCCGGGACCGGAGGGCAGCTCCCAGCCGAGCTGGGCGCGGAGAAGGCCGGTGAGCGCGGTCGCGATGTCGCGGGTCGCGGCGAGGGCGATGCGGCCCGCCGCCAGGCGCAGGCACATCAGGACCTCGGCGACCTGCTCGGCGGTCGTGCCCTCGAGCCCTCTGTCCAGCGACTGCGCCACGATCAGGCGCTCGCGGGGAGACATCGCGGCCGCGCCGCGCTCGAGGACGTCGCGAGCCGGGTCGTCGATCCGCGCGCCCACGAGCGCCCTGCGCAGCAGCCTGAGCCGGCCGAGGATCTCTTCGGGCCCTACGCCGTCGAGGAGACCCTCGCCGGTCTCGAGACGGCAGAGGGCTCGCGCCGTGAGGAACACCCGTTCCCTCTCGGGGAGCGCACCGAACGTTCCGCCGAAGAGCAGGCGTGGCACGTCACCGTTCTGCAGCGTCAAGGAAGGCGACGGATCGTCCAGCAGGTACGGCTCGACCTCGATCCCGCCGACGAGCAAGCGCGCCTGCGCCAGCGGCTCGGCCATCTCGCCGGCCCCGCCCACGGGCATTCCGGGGACCGTGGCCTCGCCGGCGCTGGGGCGGAACGCGTGTCGGGCATGCCGGATCGCCATCGCCAGCGGAGTGGCGGCCGGTGGCAGACCGCCGAGGATGTTCTCCCACTGCTCCTCGGACAGGACGCGCGGGGGGGGAGGCTCGACGCGCGGCGCCTCGGGATCGACGAAGGCCAGGACCGCGCGGGCCCGGTGCGCGGCGCCGAGATCGCCGCGCCGTTCCGCCTGCGCCGCGAGCACCGAGAGGGCGGAGGGATCGGCAGGCGACGTCTCGAGAACGGCGGTCGCGAGGCCGGCGGCCACCTCCGACGCCCGCGGGTCGGCCTCGAGCTCCCGCACGGTCCTCTCGAGCTCCTCGGGCGGCGCGCCCAACCCGCGCGCGATCGCGAGCGCCTCGATGGAACGATCGGCGTCCGAGGCCGCGAGGGCGCGTGCCAGCGCGAGCGCCGGCGCCGGGTCGTTTCCCGCGCGGCGCACGGCCTCCTCCAGGAGCGCCAGCGTGGGCGCGGGATCGGCCAGATCGGCCGCGATCCTGGCGACCGCCTGGAGCACCTGTCCCTGTCGGGGCGTCGCGGCGTCGAGCCGCCAGAGCTCGCGGAAGATCTCGGCGGCGCTCCGGGCGTCGCCCTCCTGGGCGTACTGCATGACCAGCCTGCGCAGCGTCGGCAGGTGCCGCGGCTCGAGGTCGTAGGCACGGCGGTAGTGATCTGCGGCGGCGACTTCGTCCCCCAGGCGGAGGCGCTGGACCTCCCCGATCCGGAACTCGATCTCGGCGCGGGCGCGCGGCGTCGTCACGAGCTGGCCCAGCCGCCCCAGGACCTCGGAGAGGTCGGGCCAGCGTTCTAGCTGTTGATAGGTGTCACGCAACAGGAGAAGCGGCTGGGCGTCGTCGTCGAGGACCTGACAGGCCTCTCGCAGGGGCGCCTCGGCGTCGGCGAAGCGGCCCGCCTTCATCAAGGTCTCGCCGAGGAGGACCCGAAGCTCGGCGGACCTCTCGCGTTCCGTCTGGGGACACAGATCGACGGCGCGGCCGAGCTCGCGGGCCGCCGCCTCCACGTCGCCCGCGATCACCAGGAGCCGCGCGAGGGCCTCCGAGGCGCGAGCGTTCTTGGGGTTGTTCGCCAGCGCGGCGCGGTAATGGGACATCGACTCTCCGATGCGGCCCTGACGCTCGGCGCACTCCGCGCGGCGAAGGAGCAGCGTGTCGAGCGGCAGCATGCCCCTCAGGCCCAGCCGGCCGTACAGCGCGTCGGCCTCGCCGAGCTGGCCCCGCCGGAAGCAGAGATCGGCGAGCGCGTCCAGCGAGGGGAGGTGCTCGGGATCGAGGGCGAGGGCCTCGCGGTACCTCTTCGCCGCCTGATCTTCCTCGCCGAGCTTCTCCTGAGCCAGCCTCCCGGCCTCGTAGAGGAGCGAGACCGTCTCGGAGGTCTCGAGGCCGAGGGCGATTCGCGCGTCCAGCAGATCGCCGAGAGCCTGCCAGGCTCCCTTTCGATGGTGGATCCTCCTGAGGTTCCCGAACGCGATGGGATCGCCGGGGGCGATCTCGATCAGCGCGGCGAGGTGCCTCGTGGCCTTGTCGTCGTCTCCGGCCTCGAGCGCGAGGCCCGCGAGCTTCCTGAGGACGGTGGCGCGCGCCTCGACGTCCGCCTCGCTGCTCGGGGTCTGCGCCGCGAGCTGGATCTCCAGCATGGCGGCGAGCTCCGCCCGATCGGTCTTCGGATCGAGGAGGCGGATCAGCCGCGCCGCGATCTCCTCGGGTGACCGCACCTCCAGGTCGATCGCCTTGCGGTACAGCTTCCGTGCCGTCTGGAGCCGACCCGCATCCTGGGCGACCTCGGCGCACCGGACGCAGAGGCCGGCGACGTCGAGGCCGGCGATCGAGACGCCGCGCTCGCCCAACCGATCGACCAGCCGCTCCATCGCCTCGAGCGCGATCTCCACCCGCCCAGCAGAGAGCGCGTAGCCGACGAGCATCGCCAGAAGCTCCCCGTCGCCCGGTCCGGGGGACAGACCGAGCGCGGCCACCAGATCGTCGGTCGCCGCGGACGAGCTCGCGAGCCGCTGCGCCTGCAGGCGCGCCCGCGACACGAGGAGCTCCTTCTTGCGCTGCGGATCGTCCGTGCGCTCGATGAGGATCCGCGCGGCGCGGACCGCGTCCTGCCACGACTCGGACTCGACCGCGAGCGCCAGCGCCTGCTCGCCGAGGTCGCGCTCGCGGCGCGGATCGGAAGAGTCGCCCGGGACCGAGGGCTCGAGCTCGGCGGCGGCCACGAGGTCGCGCGCGGCCCTGGCGCGGTCGCCGAGGCGGTCGCGGAGCAGCTTCGCGCGGCGGACCAGCGCGAACAGAAGCTCCGCCGGCGCCGCGAGGAGGGGCATCAGCGAGTCGAGCGCCGAGACGGCCTCGGCCCAGCGTCCTCGCCCTTCCTCGAGGCGCGCCAGGGCGTGCAGCGGCTCGGGATCGCCTGGGGCCAGCTCGACGAGGCGATGATACGCGGCGATCGCGCCATCGATATCGCCCAGGGCCTCCGAGCAGAGGGCGATCGCCCAGGTCGCGTCCTTCGACGTGGGATCGCCGGCCAGGAAGCGCTCGTAGAGCGACCTCGCCTCGGTCCACGAGCCGGCGGCCTGACGGAGCGATCCGAGGGCCATCAGGGCAGGTCCGTGCTCCGGGTCGCGGCGGAGCGCCTCTTCGAGCGACTCGGCCGCCTCGCGCTCGCGACCCTGCGCTCGAAGGATCGAGGCCCTGAGCACTAGGGATCCGGCGGCCGACTCTCGGTCGGGCTCCCCCGCTCCACCGTCCGCGCGGGCGAGGAGCGCATCGGCCGCCAGGGAGTCGTCACCGGCGCGATCGGCGAGCTCGTATGCCCGCGTCGCCGCGCGGACGGCGCCCTCGCCCGGCGGCGAGACGAGCGCGGCCTGAAGGTACCTCCGGGCCGCGCCGGCGTGATCGCCCTGCCGCTCCTCCAGGATCCGGGCGATCTCGAGGGCCAGCTCCACGCGTTCCGCCGACGGCGGCAGGTCCTCCAGGCGCGCCGCCAGAAGCGCCGTGAGCTCGGTCCACCTGCCGGCGCGCCGATACGCCTCCTCGAGCCGACCGGTAACCTCCGGATCGTCGGGGACGAGCGGCATGGCACGCTCGAGGGCGGCGATCGCGGCGTCGTCGTCCCCGAGCCGCTGCGAGAGCGAGGCGCGTCTCGACAGGAGCGACGCGAGACGCACGTGGTCGATGCAGACCACCTCGGCCTGGGCGATCACCTCGACGGCTCGATCGAGAAGACCTCGCTCCTCGAGGTGATTCGCGAGCCTGTCCACGGGATCCGCGGCGGTCGGGTCCTCGAGGACCGCCTCGCGCAGCGCATCCTCGAGCGCGTTCGAGTCGGCTGCGTCCTTCGCGGCATCGGCGACCGCCAGGAGCGCCGCGACCCGCGCGGCGCCGGGCTCGGCGCTCATCGCGGCGCGGGCGAGCAGCGTCACGACGGCGTCCTTTCGGCCCGCGGCGCGCAGGCGCTCGACCTGCCGGGCGCAGGCCGCGTCGTCGCCGAGGTCCGCGAGGCGCTCGTCCAGGGTGGCGGCCAGCTCCGGGGGAAGCGCCCCGACGAGCCGCGACAACAGAAGCCTCGCATCCTCCGGCTCTTGGCCTGCGGCGCGACGCTCGAGCAGCGCGAGCCGATCTTCGAATCGACCGGCGGCCGCGTAGAACGTATCGAGTCGTTCCGCGCGCCCGTCATCACCACCGGCGAGCGGCTCCAGCCCTATCGCCTCCTCGAGCAGCCGGATCGCACGCGCGAGATCCCCCCGCGACGCTGCCGCCTCGGCGGCCGCAGCCAGTGCGTGGGCGGCCCGCTCGTGGAGGGTGGCCGGATCGGCTCCGGCGGCCTCGTGGCGAGCGGCCCGGGCAAGCAGCAGCCGCGCCGCGCCCTCGGGGTCGCCGCGCTCGTCGAGGATCCGCTCGAGCGTCCGGGCGGCCTCCTCGTCATCGGGCTCCAGCGCGAGGATCGCGAACAGATGCTTCTCGGCGCCGCGGGGCTCCGACAGCGGTCCCAGGAGCAGCTCGGCCAGGCGGCGATGGATCGACAGGCGCGCGGCCGGTTCGGTCGAGGCCTCGACCAGGGCCGTCAGCGCGGCCGTCTCGCGCACCGGATCGCCGGCGCTCCTCGCGATCCGCGCGACCAGCCCGGCGGACGCGTCGGGAAGCGCCTCGGCCGCCTCGAGCGCGTCCGCCATCGCGCTCGTGGGATCGGACAGCGCGTCGAGCTCGATCTCGGCGCGGCGCAGGAGCGCATCGGCTCGCGCACGGGGCTCGGCGGCGACGGCGGCCATACGTCCAAAGAGGCGGGCGCGACCCGCGTGGTCGCCGGCCGCGGCCAGTCGCCTGTCCAGGAGCCCGGCAGCGCGCAGGCTCGCCGGGTGCCGGTCGAGCGCCTCCTCCAGGAGCGCGGTCGCGCGCCGCTCGTGGACAGGCAGCTCCGCGAGGGCAGCCGCGGCGTCGGCGAGACGCTCCGCCGCCAGCGCGTCGTCCGGCGTCAGGGCGGCGGCGCGATGCAGCGCGTCTGCCTGCCCCGTCGCGTCGCCGCCTTCCTTCGCGACGCGGGCCAGCCGGAGGAGCACCTCGACGCTCGACGGCTCGAGGAGCGCGAGCCGCGACAGGACGGGTATCGCTCGCTGCGGATCGGCCAGCGGGCCCTCGTACAGGTCGGCGAGACGGGCGAGCAGGGTGGGCGCGTCCCCCCGGGGTCCGGTGTCGAGGCGACGCTCGATCACCTTCGCTCGGTCCGAGTGCCTGCCGAGCTCGGCGAGGACGTCCTCGAGCGCCGGCAGCACGGCGGCGGGATCCTGTCCCAGCTCCAGCGCCTCGCAGAGCCACCTCTCCGCCGCGATGGTGTCGCCCGCGTCACGGCGAAGGGCGCCCATTCTCAGGGCCGCCTCCGCGCGCGCCGCCGCGCTCCCGCCGTGCGAGGCGAGGGCCGTGTAATGGACCTCGGCGAGCTCGAGGTTTCCGCGCTGGAACTCGGCGTGCGCGAGGAACGAGAGGGCGGCCTCGTTCTCCGGGTCCTCGGCCAGCAGCAGACGGTAGGTGCGCTCCGCGCGCCTGTCCTCGCGGAGGGCACCCGTGTACAGGGCGGCGAGGGCCTCCAGGACCTCGGTCCGGCCCGAGGAGCCCGCGGCCTGGCCGGCCCTGAGCTCGTAGACCCGGGCGAGCGCTGCCGGATCGGCGCGCGCCTCGCACAGACGAGTCAACAGAGCCAGCCCCTCCTCGTGCGGAGGCGTGCGGGCGGCAAGATCCCAGAGGATCCTCTCGGCGCCCGCGGGGTCATCGAGGCGCTCGACGCATATCCGGGCGGCGGCATGGAGCAGCTCGGAGCCGTGGACCTGGTCATCGGCCCTCGAGCCCGCACGCTCGAGCGCGTCGGCCTCCGCGCGGGCGTCGCCCCGCCGCCGGTGGAGCTCGATCAGCCGCTCGAGGGCCAGCTCGCGCTCGCGTGCGGAGGCGCCATCGTCTTCGAGCATGCCGTCGAGGAGCGACCTCGAGCCCTCGTCGTCGCCGAGGTGGGCGGCGACCCTCGCCTCGGCGAGCACGGCGCGCGCGCTCGAACGACCCGAAGCGCGCAGCTCGGCGTAGGCCAGCCGCGCCTCGGGCCAGGCGCCCCGCCGCTCCTCGACCTCCGCGACGAGGAGCAGCGTGCGCGCGCGGTCGGAGCGGGGTGCGATGGCAAGGCCGCGGCGAAGGGCTTGCCTGGCCTCGTCCCACTTGCCTCCGCGGGCGAATGCCCGACCCGCCTCGACCAGCGCATCGTGGGCGCGCTGTCGTTCGCCCCGTCCTTCGACGATCTCGGCGAAGCGGTTGAGCGCCCGCCCGAGCTCGACCGGCTCGCCGATGCGCCGGCGGACCTCGACGAGCCGCTCGGCGGCGATCGGGTGCGCTGGCGCGGTCTCGGCGGCGGCGATCAGCGCCGCGGTCGCTCCGCGCGGGTCGGCCAGCCCGACCAGGAGCTCCGCGAGCGCGCAGAGCGCGTCGGCGCGGCCGTCCGGCGCCGGACGCAGGAGGGCGAGCCGCTCCAGCGCGAGCCGCAGGGCAGCGTCGTCACCCAGCCGCGACGCCAGCCTGGCGAGGGCCTCGTGCGCCGCGAGGTCGTCGGGTGCGCGCGTGGCAGCGGCGTTCAGCGTCGCGAGCGCCGCCACGGGGTCGTCGAGGTGCTCCTCGAGGATCCGGGCGCGCTCGCGCAGGTGGAGGTGGGCTCGGTCGGGCTCCGCCCCGGCGGACCAGAGGTGGTGGTCGGCCAGCGCCAGCCAGTCCTTCCTGACGAACAGCGCCTGCTCGATGAGCCGCAGCGCGCGAGGGTCGCGCGGACGGATGGCGAGCGCGCTCCGCGCGGCGTCGAGCGCCTCGTCCGGGGCACCGCGCTCGAGATGCAGCCCGGCGAGCAGGACCAGGGAGTCGCTCGTGCCCGCCAGCGGACCGCCGGGCGCGCCGGTCGAGAGCTCGACGAACCGCGACAGCGCGCGGACGGCATCTTCCGTGCGGCCCAGGGCCGCCGAGGCCTTCCCGTACAGCTCCTGCGCGGATGCCACGTCCGGCTCGAGCGTCACCGCCTCGCGAAGGCGGGCCGCCGCATGGATCGGATCGCGGAGATCGTCGAGGAGCATTCTGCCGGCAGCGAGGTGAGCGCGCGCCGCGCCCGCACGGTCCCCCGCCGCCTGCCGGAGATCGGCGAGCCTTCCGAGGACGCGAACGGACTTCGGAGCGTGGCCCAGCCGGGCGCTCGCCTCCGCCAGGGCTTCGAGGGCTTCCTCGCAACCCGGATCGATCCGAAGGGCCCGCTCGAGGACGGAGCGCGCCTCGGGCGGATCCGCGAACCGCTCGAGGAGGGCCCGGCCCAGACGCGCGAGCGTTCGTGAGCGAAGTCGCGCCTCGGGCTGGTTCGCCAGGACGCGAGGAAGCAGGCGCGGAACGTCGGCGCGACGGCCGAGCTGGAGCGCGAGATCGTAGAGGCGATCGGTGACCTCGGAATCGCCCCGACGGAGGCGCTCCACGGCCCACAGGTGGCCGTACGCGCGATCCGGCCGCTCGGAACGGCACCAGGTCGCAGCCCACCAGAGCGCGGCCGCGCGCGCGCGCGGGTTCCGTTCGGCGCCGGCCATCGCCTCGAGCGCTTCAGCCGCGGCCAGGGTCTGGCCGAGCGAGGCGTGGGCGGCCGCGCGGATGGAGTGCACTCGCTCCAGGTCGGTTCCCGCCGGTTCCACCTCGGTGCACAGAGACAGCGCGCCTTCGGCCCGCGCCGGCGCCGCGGCATCCATCTCCGCGAGCCGCAGGAGGAGCTCGTGCTCGTCCGGGTCCCTCGCGATCGCGTCGACGACCGCGCGCCGGGCGCCCTCCACCTCCCCCTTGGCCAGCAGGGCATCGGCGGCCTGGCAGAGCCGGAGGCCCTCTAGGCGGGCGACACCAGCCTCGGTGATGGGCGCGAAGGACGACTCGGTCAGACCGGCCTCGGACGCGGAGAAGGTGAGCCGGACGCAGCGCCCGTCGGGCGCCACGGACAGAAGGCGCACGCCGCCCAGGGAGGGGAGTCGCCAGCCACGCGTGCAGAGCACGGCCTTCAATGCGGCGCGCAGCGGATCGGCCACGATGGGCTCGGCTCCGAGCGCTCCCAGGACGAGGCGTGACGCCGCCATGGTGGCGGGAGCACCGATCGGGCCGATCGCTCGCGCCCTCGCCGCGAGGACCCTCGAGTCGCGCGGCGCGGACGCCGAGGGCTCGAGCAACAGATCGCAGACCAGGACCGCTCCGTCCCTGAAGGTCACGACGGCGCCCCCCGGATCGAGCTCGACCTGACGGACGCCCGATGCACCGAGCCGCGCGCGCAGCGCCGCCGCGAGCAGGTCGAGGTCGACTCGAAGCGCCGCGCTCCTCACGCGGAGCCTGTGGCACTTGAAGCGGGCCGCCCCGCCGGTCACGTCGAAGGGGAAGCGGAGGTCCGGGATCGCGAGCTCGAGGGCCTCGAACGTGACGATCGCAGGCGCAGGCCCGTGAACGAGCGTCAGGAGCCCGTGCCCCGCCTCGAACCGCAGGGCGAAGGCGAGGTCTGCCGGCGGCGGCGTGTCCGAACCATCGGGCCGACTTCCGCCGGTGACTCCCGGCCGCCGAAAATCGGCTGCGTTCGACATGCTCGGCTTCGTGAGGTTACCACGCGGCGATCGATGGCCGCGAGTTCCGGGCGTCTCGGGAAAGGGGCCACCGCGTGCACCTTCTGGCCTGCCGGCGCCGACGAGGCCGGAGATGGAACAGGAAGGCACGAAGACACGAAGGTTCTTGGATGCGTCGGATGAAATCATTCGGGTGCAGATCCCTGTTTGCAATCAACATGTTGGCGCAGCCATGTCAGCCGCATGCGTAGTCGTCGGCGTCGGGGTCGGCGTCGGCGTCGGCGTTGACGTTGACGTTGACG